>CAMHEP010000013.1 GCA_946184195.1 uncultured Bacteroidales bacterium
CGTCCTCTCTCTTCTCCCAATCGAAGCCTACATGTGCCACTTTGTCTTGTATACGGTAGGCTTTGACGAGCGAGGGTAGGGACTCGGGAATACCGCTGAGAACGGTCTTGTTCCCTCCCTTCTCCTTGAGCTTCACCTGCTCCCATAGCTTACTTACCTCCTCGGCATTCTGCGCCGCCTCAGTGCCATAGACGTGTGGGTGACGGAAAATCAGTTTGTCACACAGACGATTACAAACATCCGCGATATCAAAACCACCCGTCTCGGAACCTATCTTGGCATAGAAAACGACGTGCAATAGCACATCCCCGAGTTCTTTGCTGATCTCGTTCATGTCCTTGGCTATGATAGCGGAGGCAAGTTCGTAGGTCTCCTCAATGGTGTTTTGTCTCAGACTCTCAAAAGTCTGTTTTCTGTCCCAAGGGCATTTCTCCCTCAGGTCATCCATCACGTTTAGAAGTCTTTCAAACGCGGCAAGTTGCTCGGCTCTAGTGTGCATAATTCGATATTTCCTTTCTCATCCATCTTGGCGTAGGTCCATTGTTTGAAGAAATCCCCCAAAATAATCACTCGTGAGTCTTTGCGTATCTGTAGGTCAAGAGCGATATGGCGGTGACCATATATATAGTAGTCCCGATGTGGCCCCTTGTCTTCCATCTCCTTGCTGTACACCACCAACTCTTCCTTATCTTCTCCTTTATACGGGCATGGGTGCTGCAGCTCCTTGAGTCTGCTCTTGTATGCCCAGTTGTAGCCGATGGCGTTTCCCCATGACGGGGGCATCAAGCGGAAGAGTGCTTGTGCCGTGTGGTTGTGGAAGAAATTCCGTAGGCGGATAAAACGTTTGATTTTGATACGCTGCTTCCAGGGTAGGTTCTCTAGAAAATCTTTGGGAATAAGCCCGTCACCATGAGCCATGTATACGCTTTTCCCATTCAGCTCCATCGTCCGGGCATGTGAATGTACACGCATTCCTGTCATCTCGTGTAATCCGCCGAAAGTCCAAATGTCATGATTACCTTTGAAGAAATGTACCTCAATACCGCGTTTTTTCATGTGGTTGAGCGTCCGCATAAGGGCTGTGTATTGCCGTTTGGACTTGTCATGCCACAGATATTCGTACCAAAAGTCGAAGATATCACCCAGTAGAAAAATCTGTGTGGCATCTTTTTTCATCTCGTTAAGGGCTTGGATGAGAATCCGCTCATGTTCATACGGGTCCTTAAATACTCTTGTCCCTAAGTGGGCATCGCTCAAAAAGTATATCATCTTGTCTCAAATTTGTCCATTATACATCGTCACTTTGTTGCTCCCTCTTACATAAACCCGAGCTCCAACTTTGCTTCTTCGCTCATCATGTCTTTATTCCATTCGGGCTCAAAGACTATATGTACGTTTACGTCCTTTACGCCGTCCACCGAACCTACCTTCTGACGTATGTCTTCTACTAGGAAATCTGCTGCAGGACAATTGGGAGCCGTCAGGGTCATATCGATGTTGCATACGCCGTCATCGGCAAAATCAATCTTATAGATGAGCCCAAGGTCATAAATATTGACAGGTATCTCAGGATCAAAAACGGTCTTGAGCATCCGCAATACCGCTTCTTCTTTCTCTAAAAACTCGTTTACCATCTTATTTCTCCTCTGCTATCACTTTAGCACGTTGTAGGGCTACGTTGATATTCGGACATATATTCTCCTCGCCCAGCATCTCTCCGAATCCATGGTGCATAAGGCTTGAACGAACATTTTCCCTGACGCCGGATAGGACAACTGCGGTGCCGGCTTTCTTGCTCCTGACGCATAATAACTCTAGGTTGTGCATACCCGTGGCGTCCACAAACGGCACCTTGCGCATTCGTATCACGCGTACTTTAGCGGGTTTGCCTACCCATTTCACCATATCGTCGAATTTATTGGCCACACCGAAGAAATATGGACCGTCTATCTCGTATACTTCCACTCCGTCAGGGATGGCTAGACGTTCTTCATGCAAGGTCATATCCGATTCTCCCGACGGATCTATCTCGTTGCGGAAGACACTGATATTGGTACTCTCGCTGATACGGCGTAGGAACATCACAACGGCAAGCAGCATACCTACCTCAATAGCTATAGTCAAGTCGAAAACAACCGTTAGTACAAAAGTGACGCCCATTACGGCAAAATCCGACTTGGGATCTTTTATCATCGCAACAATGGTGCGCCAGCCGGACATGTTATATGCTACCATCACCAGCACCGCTGCCAAACACGGCATAGGAATCAATCCTACCAAATCTCCAAATAGAAGCAGTACCAGTAGGAGCACAACTGCATGTACCAGTCCGGCCACCGGCGTACGACCTCCGTTATTGATGTTAGCCATCGTGCGGGCTATCGCTCCCGTCGCGGGTATGCCGCCGAAGAAGGGAACAACTAGGTTGGCTACGCCCTGACCGATAAGCTCGCTGTTGGAATCATGCTTGTCGCCTATCACACCATCGGCCACCATCGCACTCAGTAGCGATTCAATAGCACCTAACATCGCGATGGTGAAGGCACTCGGGAATAACTCTTGCACCAATTGGAAGAAAGTCTGCCCGGGCTCTAACTCCAACGAGGGAGCATGGGGAGCCGGCAAGCCGTGTGGCAACTCGTATAAATCGCCGATGGTCGATACCGAGTTCACTCCGGCAAACTTATGCAGCAGCCAATATACAAAGGTCGCTCCGACAATGGCGACCAACGAACCGGGTATCTTGGTGCTTATCTTGGGTGTATATATAATAAGGAGTAGACTCCCCAAAGCGATGCCGGCGGACCACCAGTCTATCTGACGCATGTTTTGGAAGTAGTATATCCATTTGTCGATGAAGTTAGCAGGCATATCCATCAGTTTCAGACCGAAGAAATCATTCACCTGCGTGGATAGTATTGTCAAGGCAATTCCTGCCGTAAAACCGACAATGACAGGGTAGGGCACAAAGCGTATCACCGAGCCTAACCTGAGTAACCCCATAGCTATTAGTAATATGCCCGCCATGATGGTAGCTACCATCAGTCCCGACAGTCCGAATTGTTGGATAATACCGTATACAATGACGATGAACGCACCCGTCGGACCGCCTATCTGTACCCTGCTGCCACCTAACAACGAAATCAAAAAGCCTGCTACTATAGCGGTAACTAAGCCCTCCGTCGGACCAACTCCCGACGATATACCGAACGCTATGGCCAGCGGAATAGCCACTATTCCTACTATCACACCTGCCATCGCATCGGTTCCTAACTTCTGACGGTTATAGCCGCGCATAGCCGAGAGTATCTTCGGCTGATAAATCTCCTTCCATGAGATTTTCTGTAACTTCTCTTTTTCCATTTTCATCTTAAACGCCTGCAAAATTAGTGTTTTTTCGTGACATACGCAAATATTTCTCTCTTTTCTGCCATTTTGTCAGTATTTTCTGCTTGGCATAATTTTGGTATCTTTCCTATTGCTCCGCACTCGTTGAGTCTGTGCGTACTCCGGGTATTGTGAGTTCAATGCGATTATTAACCATTTATAAGATACAACTATGACAAAAGGTAATATCGGGGTAACATCGAATAATATCTTCCCCGTCATCAAGAAATTTCTCTATTCCGACCACGAGATTTTCCTGCGCGAACTGATCTCTAACGCGGTCGATGCAACACAAAAACTCAAAACACTCTCTTCCGTAGGCGAGGCTAAAGGTGACCTTGGCGACTTGCGCGTTCGGGTCACTATTGACAAGAAGAAAAAAACACTCACCGTCTCTGACCATGGTGTGGGTATGACCGCCGACGAGGTAGACCGTTATATCAACCAGATTGCCTTCTCGGGAGCGGAGGAGTTCGTGAATAAATATAAGGATAAAGCAGAAGCTATCATCGGTCACTTTGGCTTAGGTTTCTATAGTGCGTTTATGGTATCGGATAAAGTGGAAATCTTCAGCCAAAGTTACCTGCCGGATACGAAAGCTGTCCATTGGTCATGCTCGGGGGATCCTGAGTTTACGATGGAGGATACCCTCAAGGCGGAGCGTGGAACGGATATTGTACTTCATATCAATGAGGAATTTGCGCAGTATCTGGAGGACGCTACGGTGGAGGGATTGCTACGTAAATACTGCAAGTTCCTGCCTGTTGAGATTGCCTTCGGTAAGAAGAAAGAGTGGAAAGACGGCAAGGAGGTGGAGCTGGACGAGGAGAATATCATCAACGATATCAATCCCGCTTGGACGCGTAAGCCTGCGGACCTCAAGGAGGAGGATTACAAAAACTTCTACCACGAGCTCTATCCCAACCAGTTTGACGAGCCCCTCTTCCATATCCATCTCAATGTGGACTACCCCTTCCACCTCACGGGCATCCTGTATTTCCCGAAGATTAAGAATAACCTCGACATCCACCGCAATAAGATTCAGTTGTACTGCAATCAGGTATTTGTGACCGACGAAGTGGAGAATATCGTGCCTGAATATCTGACTCTTTTGCATGGTGTGATCGACTCACCGGATATCCCGCTTAATGTATCGCGATCCTACCTCCAGTCGGATAATAATGTCAAGAAGATTTCGTCTCATATCACTAAGAAAGTGGCTGACAAATTGGCAGAGATGTATCGCAATGACCGAGAGGACTTCTGCAGTAAGTGGGATGATATCAAACTCTTTATTCAGTTTGGTATGCTCTCCGACGAGAAATTCTACGACCGTGCTATCTCTTTTGCACTCCTTAAGAACCTTTCCGGCGAATATTTTACGCTGGATGAATATAAGGCTAAAGTCAAAGATTCTCAGACGGATAAGGATGGTAACCTCGTCCTCCTTTATGCACAGAATGCTGATGCGTCCTATACCTACATTGAGCGTGCAAAAGCCAAAGGTTATGATGTCCTCCTTATGGATGGCGAATTGGATGTACATGCTATGTCGCAACTGGAGCAGAAAGCTGAGTTGGCATCTTCCGACAATAAGGAAACTTCACCTAAATCGCTACGCTTTGTGCGGGTAGACTCCGATGTGATTGAGAATATCATCCGCAAGGAAGATACAGCGAAAGACTCCTATTCTGACGAACAGAAGGAGGGTGTTCGCAAGGCCTTTGAACCTTTCTTGCCGAATGCACAGCAGTACTTCGTCTCCTTCGAGGCGGCAGCTGCCGATGCACTACCTGTTTTCCTCACGCAGAACGAGTTTATGCGTCGTATGAAAGAGATGTCTGCGCACCAGCAAGGTATGTCCTTCTATGGACAAATGCCCGATCAGTACAACTTGGTGATTAATACTTCGCATCCGCTCATTCAGGACCTCTTCTCCAAACTCACTGAGTCACAAGTCGAAGAACCCGCTCCCGCTAAGGATGCCGCTTCTGACTCTTCCGAGGCTTCCGAATCCTCTAATTCCTCCCCGAAGGAAACTGTTCTTAAGACTATCTATACTCTCTCCGGCGAAGAGGAACGACTCAAACAACTGATTGACATTGCCCTGCTGGCATCCGGTAAACTCACCGGCGAACCTCTTGCGAAGTTCGTTTCCCGCTCGGTCGACTTGCTCGCTTAAAGCGGTCTGTTGGAATAAATGAAGCGGCAGCATCTACTTGGTGTTGCCGCTTTTTTATGTGTCTTATCCTTAAATTAGATTCCCTTTCTGCCTACTGCAATTATATGTAAATCTTATGTGATTATATCAATTTGCCGTATTTTTTGTCGAAAAACATTCTTTTTTTATTGAAAAAGTGAAATTTTCTGTGCAAAATGTTGTGTGTTTCAAAAAAAAGTCGTAATTTTGCCTGAATTTTCGCGTACGTATACGCATAATTATTCAATTGTTGTATAATAAAATGAATATAATAAACGATTTTAAGATATGAAGAAGATTTACACATTTGTTTTCTCTTTGGTATTAAGTTTCCTATCTTCCGCACTCTCTGCCCAAGCTGTGTCTTTGCCTTATCAGATGAATTTTGAGGCAAATGAATCGGCTGAACTTGCTAATTGGGTTCTCAACCCGGGTGCTACAGCTGAGATGAAGACAAGGGATAGATGGGTGGTAGGTTCCTCGGTGCATAGTGCCGGTAGGCAGGCATTGTATATATCGGTGAATGGACAGGACGCTCGTTTTGATACTATCCCTAATGTGCAATTTGCTTTCCGTCAAATTCTGCTCCCGCTTGGTCAGTATGACTTGTCGTTTGATTGGATGTGTGAGGGTTCGGATGTATCATCTCTGTATGTCGGCTTTACCGATTTTTCCGGTGTTATCTTTCAAGCTCGTGATTTGGTGGGAGCACTCACACAAGTCGTTCGTGCTCGTATGTTGAGTTCTTTCTCGGGATTGAATGGTGTTAATACTTGGCAAAATGCATCGTTGAAAGTTCAGTCGGATGGTGTTACTGTTCAGACTCTTGTATTTGCATGGGTAAGTAATAATACGACAGCATCCACTAATATTAGTGCTTGTATTGATAATATTGTTATTACCAATGCCAATTGTAAGCGTCCTACGGATATTGTGGCTGTGGTCGAGTCATGTGATACGGTTCGTGTATCATGGACAGGAACGTCCAGCAAGTACGAATTTGAACATCGGGCTGCGGGGGCTTCTTCATGGGTGACTAAACGTGATATCCCTGCTAATGGAACACAAGGAACTGTGGTCTTGACGAATATGTCTGAGGGTAGCTATGATTTCCGTGTTCGTGGTATTTGTTCGCCTGATACCAGCGCATGGACGTATCTTTCTGGTTTTGTGGTTTTTTGTCCGGAGACACATTGCGTGAACTTTACTGATCTTACCGCTCCTACGGTAACTTGTACATACGGTACTACTACCTATACTTCAGGTTATTATAACGATCCTAATAACCGTAATCACGCTTATGATCATGTCGGTGTGATTGATTTTGGACCGGACCAGATTGAGTCACGTCATACTGTAAACTGGGATAAAACGGCCACCGATCCTCGTACTGGTGGGCGATTGCCTCTAATTCCGTCAGGAGGATATGCTTCTGTACGTTTGGGTAACTGGGAATATGGGAACGGAGCAGAATCAATCACCTATGATTATGTGGTGGATGAGACATCAGCGGTATTATTACTACAGTATGCGGTCGTACTGGAATATCCTACCGGTCATGACGATGAGGAAATGCCTCGTTTCGTGTTGGAGATATTGGATGAAAACGGTAACTTACTGGATCCAACGTGCGGTGTACGCAATTTCTTTGCCAAAGAAGCTGATGGAGTGAATTGGTTCAGTTATAATCCATCGTCTTCATCCTATTCTTCATACTACGATCAAGTGGTATATAAACCATGGACAACTGTTGGACTGAATTTACTCCAACTGGGTATAAATGAAGGTGACCATATCAAGGTACGTTTGACAACTTATGATTGTTTCCTTTCCGGTCACTACGGTTATGCCTATTTCACACTCGATTGTGCAAAGGCTACTATTGAAACGGCTTCTTGCGCTAAAGATGCTTCCATGGTAATGACACTTGTGGCTCCTGAGGGCTTTAATTATCAGTGGTATGATGAGCACGACAATGCTCTCGTTGGTGAGACAACACGTACTTATCTGCCTAAGGATGACCATACATACCGCTGCAAACTAACTTCTACGGAGGAGTCTTCTTGTTATTTCTATTTGGAGTCAAGGTGCTATCCGCGTATCCCAATGCCAGATTTTATTCCTACGTATGCAGCTGCTGATTGCCATAACCGCATGGAGATGGTGAATACCAGTTTTGTACGTGTTTACCAACCGGATGGTATGGTAGACCTTGCGGAGGCTTGCGATTCTTACTATTGGGAAACATGGGGAACGACGGCCTCCGGAGAAATCTTCCAGCTTCAAACGAGTGACCATGTCTCGCCGGTGTTCGATTATCCGGAAGAAGGTGGTGATTTCTTTGTCAAACTGACGGCTTACCTTAGCGGTACTTGTGTGGAGGATACTATGATCAGTATTCATGTTGACCCCATTCAGTCGTATGACATAGAGAAGGATACTGTTCTTTGTCGCCCTCTCAACCAACCTACCTTCCGTTTGGAATTGGATGGTGTCGTGATTAGTGAGTCTGGTAAATATCCTATCACTTACAAAACTCGTCAGGGATGCGATAGTATCATAACGTGGAACGTCACGATTAACCAATCTATTCAAATCCAATTGGATGATACCGTACTCTGTTATGGTGACTCAATCGGTCACGAAGGTGTGTTTATCGGCCCTAATAGCGGACCTCTTTATACCTCTGGTATGTGGATATGGAATCATATGTCTACCGTCTCGGGATGTGATAGTGTCGTTATGCAGATGGTTGATCTCAAGGCACCTATTGAACCTCAGATTACATGTAAAGGGACATCCCTTGACATGCCTTTCCATCGTGTGGACCTTGAGCCGGGGGAGACTATGGTAAACCTTTCCTTGAGCGGCTCCGGCTATGACCGGTATACAATCTCTTATATTGGAGGCAATGGACAATATGTGGAGGAACAGCATCCTGCTTCGGACCATACAATCAATAATTTGGCAATCAATGAGTACATCTTCTCTTTCCGTAACAACGGTGGTTGCGAATTTATCGACACTGTCCTCGTTGGTGGCGATACAGTCTGTGTAGACGAGATTCTTCCTTCTGCTCAGATTCAATGCGATTGCGGAACGGCTGTTCTTTGGATACCGTATGAGAAATGTCGCCCATACAACAAGGCACGTATTGACCATGCGTCAATCAAGTTCGCTGCGGCTGACGTAGTCGCTCAAGGCTTTAAAGATACAGTTTTCTATGGATTGCACGAGAAGGATACCATTCGTATCCCCGTTCCCAAGGGAGCAGAGCCGGGCACCTATGATATTGATGTCATCTTCGATACCATCATCGGTGGCGCTATCTGGGGACAAAACGCCTTCCATACTTCCATCACCTTGACCTACGATTCTTCGGTAATCTTCCACCGTTGGAATGAGAACGCCATCATCTCACTTAAGAATGGCAAGACGGCTAAGAAGGCGGATGGCTCTGACTATCAAGGCTACGAGTTCACAGAGTTCCAATGGTTACGCAATGGAGAGGAGATCCCCGGTGCTACTGACTCTTACATGGAACAGTCTGGCAAACTCGTCATGTCCGATCGCTTCCGCTTACGTCTTCTCCGTGCCGATGGCTCACGGTTCACTACTTGCGCTTATGTGCCGGGGACTGCAACTCCTGCTCAGAAAATGCGTATTGAGGGAATAGATAACGTGGTGCTCACACCTACGGCACCGGCTGCTGGATCCGATATGCAACTGATGCTGAGTGACGATGCACATGTGGAAATCTATTCGTTGATGGGGAATATACTTTTGAGTCAGGATTATCCTACTGGCATGCATTCTATAGCAGCTCCTTCTGTGGCGGGAGTATACATTATGACCATATGGACACAAGGTGAACGTTTGACTCTTCATGTGCAAGTTCATTGATGAATAGAAACAGCTTGTTGATATAGTCGGATAAATAATTTTGAGAATAATAATTTTTAAACAACTTTGAGTATGAAAAGAAGTTTACTCGCTTTAATGCTTTTGTGTTCGTTTGCTTTAACGGGTAAAGCGGCTATTAATTATTTGTTAAACGAGAGTTTTGAGTCGGGCATACCTGATGATTGGTCTCAACAGGTGCTTGGTTCTGCATCTGCTTATTGGGTGGTGGATACTGAAAATACTTTCCCAACCGGTGCGTATGAAGGAAATCAACGGGTTGCCCTTCGTAATACTACGGGACGTACTGCTGGGTATATCACCCGTCTTATCACTCCAGCTATGGATATATCCACAGTGTACTCGCCTCAGGTGTCGTTTGCATATGCGCAACCCGCATACACAGGATATCATGATACTTTGGTGGTATATTATCGTCTCAATACTTCTTCCTCTTGGACTCGATTGGCTACTTTTGAAGATGCCCAGTCGAATTGGACCTCCGTGACATTAGGTCTAGTTGCTACGTATGGACAGGCGACTTCTTTTCAATTGGCCTTTGAAGCACGCGAAAATATGGGACGTGGCGTTATCTTGGATGATGTCCGCATTTTCCCTGAGTCGCAGTGTACAAATCCTTACATATCGGGTACTTTGGTTGGAAGTAATTCAACAACTATCTTTTGGCAAGGTGATTTGGGACGTAACTACGAGTTAATCGTGCACACGTCTTCAATTAGTGATCTAAGTTCATTCGATACTGCCAATGCGTTTTTCTACCAGAATAACATCACTACGCTTAATAAGATGGTCACTGGATTGAATCCATCTACGCACTATTATGCATATTTACGTTCGGATTGTGAGGATAATGCCACAGGACATACCGAGTGGACATCTGTTGATTTTACAACAGCTGTTACATTCCCTTATCACCCTGATATGACATCCGCTTCGCTCAATAGCATGGAGCAGGTATCAGGTAACTTGGCAAAGATAGTTATGGCGGATGACTTAAAAACAGGTTCCTCAGCATATGGTTGGTCGTATACTGCGAATACTACCGTAATGGGGACTGCACATTTCTATGGACAGGTGGATTATTCATCCACGCCGACATGGCTGGTGTTACCGCTTATTGACCTAACCGAGGTGACTGCTCCTGCTGTGGCACTATCTTTCCGTATGGCATTAACAAGTGGATCTTCCTCAACCTCACCCTCTTCCTACCAAAATACCGCTTCATTATGGATCATGGTATCGGACGATAACGGACAAACTTGGTTAGCTCTGGATTCAATTAAATCGGCGGATATATCAAATATATCCCAACGTTATAATTTCCTGCTCTCTGATTATATCGGTTCGTCTGTTAAATTAGCTATGGTGGCAAAGGTTAATTCTACCTCAGCGTATTTCCATGTGAGTGATATTAGTGTGGATGAATTTGATTTAACCTGTGCAGGATTGAAAGAACTCAAGGTGTTGCCTAATGCAGAGGACGCATCTGTCTCATGGAACGTAGTGGGTACTAATTACAACGCTATTGTAGTGTTGTCGTCTACTTCAGCCTATGCGGATTCATTGCAAACGTTAACGGTTTCTACGAATGCTGCTACTTTGCAGAACTTGACTCCTCAGACTACTTATTACCTCTCTGTTCGTCAGGATTGTAATACAACCGACGTGTTGCGTACATCCTTTAAGACCACCTGTATCCCTCAGACCGAGTTCCCATGGAGCGAGGATTTTGACGCCATTCCTACAGGTTACTTGAATCTGGACTGCTGGTCTAATGAACACGCGGCGGGTTCTGGCTCATCTACTTTTGAGGTGTCGTCTGCGGCTTTAGGCAATAATACATCCGGTCATTTGTTACGCTTACCCGATATGAGTCGGGGCACGCAGACGCTGCTCTCGTTGCCTATCATGTCTATCGACGAGGCGAATGCATATACCTTCTCTTTCTCCATTTATCGTAATAATTCTTATTCCGGACCGGAATATTATACGGAGGGCATTCGTGTCTTCATCAACCTCGATGGCGACACTGCTCAATCGCTGGCTTTCGTACCGCGCTTGTATTCTGTGCAGGGCGAGGGAGTGCCGGCTGAGGCGGCTGAAGGATGGTATACATATTCGTTTACTATTCCCGTAGCAGGTAATGTGCATATCTTGCTACGTGGTGAGAGCCGCTATGGATCTGCAACCAGTATAGATGACTTCTTGGTGGAGAAAATGCCTACATGTCGTAATATGGGATTGGTGACGGTTTCTGCTCTGCGTGAACATGGATTCACTCTGGACTTTCCTCCTACGAATGCATCACAGTACCAGGTAGTGGTGGCTACAGCCTTACTGGCTGATCCGAATACGTTTGCTACAAGCAATGCGGTGGTTTACCAAACAATTAGTAACTCGAATCATGTGGTCATTGACGATGCCTCCCTCTTCACATCCAATTCCTCCTACGTGGTCTACGTGCGCGGGTATTGTAGCGAGGATGACCAAAGTCTATGGGCAAGTCCCGTACTCTTCCATACTGCGTGCTCTTCAGTTGCGGTGGGCGATTTTAATGGTGAGACGTTTGATAATGAGGGATCACTCAATTGTTGGCGTACCGGTGTGTTGACCGAGGGATCACGACATATCGGTGTTTATGCTGACCGCGGATATTCTACTGCCTATGGGGCTTACTTGCGTCTCTCTCGTGAGACAGCTGACTCTACCTATGACGATGGACCATATGCCATTACTCCGAAAATAGATTTTGGTTCGGAGGATATACGTTCCTATCAGATCTCCTTCTCTGCTGCGTCTACGTCATCTGCTTCTAATAACTTGAAGCGTTTGAATGTGGCTGTGGTATCTGATCCTTCAGACCTTAGTGATATCTATATCGCTCGTAGTATAGTCTTGCCCTATGCAGCTGATTCAGCGGGGGAGCAGTTCTTTACTATCAATTTTACAGACTATATGGGGGATGCTTATGGCGATTATGGTCAATATATCATGTTCTATGCCTCCGAGTCATCAGCTCATGATTCGGCTACCTATATCCTTATTGATAATGTCTCCTTGGAGGAGGTTTCCTCTTGCCCTCAATTGGTTGAGACATCTATTAGTGATGTCACGGTATCTTCGGCCGTGATGCATTGGGAAGAGTCCTCTGCTAATAGCTTTGAAGTTTTAGTGGCGGATTTCTTTAGTCGTGCTCCGGATACACTCTCTTCTATAGCCTTCCGTCAGGTGGTGGATTCCGATACCGCTCTCATTACCGGTTTAATGGGCACCTCTACCTATTATGCGTATGTGCGTGCTATATGTGGGGAGGGTGATACTGCCCAATGGAGTAATCCCGCGGTATTCCGTACCGCAATTGGTCTGCCCTATTATGAGGATTTTAATTATTCCGTTTTCCCCATTGGATGGACGCTGGCTAAAGGCGTGCCTTCTGGTGTATTCAATGGTGATACACTTCATGTCCTGACTTCAACATCTACCTTTGGTTGGAATTATACGGAATCTTCCAATGGTCTCTCGGCTAACCATCTCAAGATTAATATTTATAACTCTACATCGGGTGAGTGGATTATCTCGCCTATTATTGATATGTCTGCAACTGAGGATGCGCAATTGATGTTGACTTTCGATTTTGCATATACCGATTTTAATAGTGCTTCCTCTCCCGACAATGGTTCTAATCAAGCACTCTTCTTGCTTGTCTCTACGGATGATGGGCAGTCTTGGTCAAAAGCAAACTCATGGGAATGGAGTCATAGCGATGCTACAGCGGGTACTGTCT
Organism: uncultured Bacteroidales bacterium; assembly: GCA_946184195.1. Taxonomy (GTDB): domain Bacteria; phylum Bacteroidota; class Bacteroidia; order Bacteroidales; family Paludibacteraceae; genus Colicola. Next base: position 13,293 of record CAMHEP010000013.1, read on the forward strand.
TCAATACGTTATCAACGATACCTACTACAGGAACTACACTGCAAGTCGATTTATCACGCTTTGCTGGAGAAACTATTCGCTTGGCTTTTGCTGCTACTACCACATCTGGCGATAACGATTTCCATATTGCTAATCTGTCTCTAACTCAACATTTGGCTAACTGTGAACGTCCAACCGATTTAACACTAACTTCATTAGGTACTACATCGTTATTGGCATCGTGGTCAGGTGATACGGCTAAAGTATCTGTGCTTGAGTTGTCCAATGCTTCTGACTTCAATCCGATTTTGCGTCGTGACTCCGTGCCTGCAGGGCAATTGCTGGACACACTGGAGAATCTCAATACTTCCACACGTTATTATGCACGTGTGCGCCAAGTATGTAATGGTGGGGTTACGGTTAATTCGGCTTCTGCATCAGCTGCAACTGACTGTGCTGCAATATCCTTCTTCCCTTGGACAGACAACTTTGAGAACTATAAGGCCGGTTCTTCTTATTCTGCTACATATGCTATGTCAGCCGACTGTTGGCGCAATGTGCATTTATCGGGTAATGGCACATCCTTATTCTATGTGTACTCGTCTACATCTGGTCAGGGTGGAAATACTTCTAATATGCTCGTTCTTCCGGATATGTCGTCAGGTACAATGACTTTGCTGGCTTTGCCCGCTATGCAGATGGAGGAGTTGGATGCTTACGAATTTAGTATGGATATCTATCGTACTTCTTCTACGACTTATACGACCGAGGGTATTCGTATCTTTGCTTCCAATTCAGACGAGTTAGACGACTCGGCTGTTGAGTTAGCATTTATTTCGCGTGATTATTCAACTGCAGGAACGAATGTGCCTGCCGAAACAGGAGCAGGATGGTATACCTACCATTTCTCTATTCCGCTAAGTGGTAGAGTACATATTCTTCTGCGTGGTGAGAGTCGTTATGGTAGCTCTACTTACATGGATAACTTTGCTGTTACCCAAGTTCCTCCATGCCAGAACCTCAAGACACTCCTCGTTACACCCAATACAACGCAGGCTCAGTGTCGTGTCTCTTATGGTTCAGAGCAGTATCAGGTGTTGCTGGCTTCTACCGCTCTTCCGACTGCGTTGCTGGATACATTGTCTGATACGAACGTTCCGGAGATTATACGATTTGAGACGGTAACATCTACCTCATTCACGCTCACTGATCTCGAACCTTCTACACCTTATTATTTATACGCACGCGGCGTGTGTGATGATTCTATATATACGAATTGGATAGCCGTTCAGTTTACGACGCTATGCTTAGTAGATATTCCTTATATGGAAGATTTCGATAATGCGAGTGAGCGTAAGACACTAATAGGTAATAATACATTGCCCTCGTGCTGGGAAGAAAATTATCTTTCTGCCGAATATATCGGACGAGTATTTGATGCATCTACCATGTCGTCATCCTCTACCTATTCGTATGCATATTCAGGAACTTCTGCGTTGGGCATCAACTCCAATGCTACCAACCCCGTTTATGTATGCTTGCCTCAAATAGCAGCTTCAATGGATACTCTACGTCTGACCTTCAAAGCACGTGCTCTCTACGGCTACACGACTGCGGCAGGGAAAACAACGATAACTAATCGTGCTACGGCATCTTATGCACATGCTATTAAAGTGGGAACGATGACGGATCCTAACGATGCTTCTACCTTCCGTCTACTGGATAACCTGATATTGAAGCAGATTCCCTCTGCACCTACTTCTTTTGATGATGACCCATCGGGAAATCAGTACTGGGAGACCTTTACTGTATATTTGGCACAGGCGGAGGGCGAGTATCTCACTTTCTGCAGTGATTATGCTATTGCCAACTTTGTGTGGATAGACGATGTGGAAGTGACTGCTATGCCGGCTTGTCCGCAACCCGCTCCTACACGTATTAAATCACAACTCATTAGTGGCAATACTGCGGATCTTGTATGGATGCCTATTGCTGATCGTTATGAGGTGTTGGTTGGAATGCATGGCTTCGATATTTCTTCTGAAGAGGGAGTCTCGTATGTGGTGGATACAGCCTATGTACATCTGGTTAACCTCCTACCTGGAACAGAATATGATTATTATATTCGTTCGTTATGTTCAGCGGATGAGTCTTCTGATTGGACTTCTGTACGTTCTTTCACGACGGCATGTTTGGCTCCTATAGGATCAGTGTTTGATTTTGAAGATAAAGCTAATACATACCTCATTGATGGTACAACACTCCGTATGGAGAATTGTTGGAAGGTTACCTATACGGGTACGTCCAACTCATATAAACCGCAATTGAGGACTAACTCTTCATCAATCACATATTCCTATTCAGGTGATTCTGTGCTCCAAATAGCAACCAATAGCTCTAATCATGCAGCAGTGATTATGCCAATGATTGACGCCGATCTGGACACCGTCAAGATACGTTTCATGGGACGCGCCGGTTATCAAACGCGTACGGGCTTCTCAAATGCTTCTGCAAACTATGCAAATGCCATCAAGGTGGGTACTCTTACAGATCCTGATGATTTATCAACGTTCCACCTCGTGCGTGAATGTCATGGCGTGGCTAATACGGCGTTGGCTTCCACGGATCCGGAGGGTACTAATTATTGGCGTCAGTTTGACATTAATCTCACGGGGGCAGTAGGGCAATACATCGTTTTCCTGAGTGACTATGATGCTACCAACTATTTCTATATTGACTCTGTACAAGTGCTTCGTGCTGATGATTGTTTGCCCGTTGAAGCTCCTCAGGTAAGCGATATTACGAGCAACTCTATCTTGGTGACTATGGAACAGGGTGCAGAACTTTATCGTGTAGAGTTACTGCTCAATGGCGATGTGGTTCGTTCGGTCATAGTTGGAGATTCGGCATATGTACACTTAACTGACTTACAGCCGCAGACAGTTTATTCTGTAGTGGCACATGTTCTTTGTAGTGCTACATCGGAGTCGCCTGCAAGCGATAGAACAATCTTTACTACCGATTGCGAAACTCTTGCATCATTCCCATGGTATGAGGGTTTTGAGGACCTGCCTGTAGGTTCGTCTACTTCATCAGCACCGGCATGCTGGGCTTTGTTGGGGGCAAACGTTGGCAATGCTGCTATTTACGTAAGTAATACAACTGCCTATGTCAATACCGGTTCGCAGAGTCTCTATTTTAAGTCTGCTACTTCTGGTGATGCATTTGCTATACTGCCTATGGTAGATACTTTGAGCAATAAGGAGATTCACTTCTCCTACAAACATAGTACTCTTACGGGCAGTCGTCTTTCGTTAGGATATATGACCGATATCACATCCGCAGATTCGTTCGTTCAGTTAGCAGAATTTGCTCCTTCTACTACGTTCGATTCCGTGATGATCGAGTTGCGTCAAGTACCTGATTCGTTGATTGGTATAGCACGGCTGGCATTCCGTTTCACGGCTGCTGCATCTACTAATTATATTGGCATTGATGATATCACCCTGTGTTATATGCCGGAATGTGATCGTATATGGAATATGTCAGTGTTAGATATTAGCGGTGAGGACGCGTTAGTGACATTTGATACGACGAATGCTTCTACATACCAATTCATACTCTCTACGATACCTCTTAATCCCGATACAGTGACCATGGTGGATGGTACACGTGTCCTCCTAAAAGTAGATACGATAACCTCTGCTCCATATCATGTCGAAAATCTCACTTCGCTCACCACTTACTATGCCTATGTACGAGGTCTTTGCGGAGGTAATAAGGCTGGGGAATGGGCACCGATGCTGACCTTCAAGACTACTTGTTCGCCGATTATGTCCTTACCGTGGACGGAGGATTTTGAGTCATATACCGCTACATCGTATTATTACAATTCCTCCACATTGGCTGACCCGTGTTGGACGAATGTGCATCTAAGCGGTACTGGTACTAACCTGTTCTATATTTATTCATCTACCAGCGGTACTGGTGGTAATACCTCAAAACAGCTCGTTTTACCGGATATGTCTGCGGGTACATTTACGAAACTCTCTTTGCCGTTGATGTATATTCCTCAGGCTGATGAGTACGGTTTTAAATTATCTATTTATCGTAATGCAAGTGGCACTAACTATATCACGGAAGGTATACGCATCTATGCTTCACTGACCGAGAATATAGATGATTCCGCGGTGGAGATAGCTTTCATCTCTCGCAACTATACGGTAGCAGATAGTACAGCCGTACCCGCTGAAGCTGCTGCTGGTTGGTACACCTATGAGTTCCCCATCCCAATGTCGGGCAATATACATATTATCCTTCGTGGTGAGAACCAGAATGGTTCGTCAACGTATATGGATAATTTTATGGTACGCAAATTGCCTGAATGTAGGGATGTAAAGGGACTTACGGCTAATGTCCTCTCTGATACATCGGCACAAGTACGTTTTGCCTTCAATGGCGCTTCCGAGTATGATGTACTCGTCACTTCTTCGCTTACTGAGGTGGATATGCTTACCCCTGATCAGATTGCATTCCGAGATACGGTAACTACCAATGTGGTGAATATCACTGGCTTGGGTGGGGCTACTACCTACTATGTTTACGTACGTGCTATGTGCTCAACAGACACAATGGGTGATTGGTCTGCGCCAATCTCTTTCACTACACAATGCGGATTAATAACAACATTCCCGTGGACTCAGAATTTCGACCGATTAACCTCGGGAATTCCCGCTTGTTGGGATAATAGTGAAGGCTCTACGACTACGGATTCCTACAAATGGAACTATTATGCTTCCGGACGCATAGGTGGATGCTTGCGTTTCGATTCATATAGTAATCAAACAGGCAATACTAATATTCTGGCATTACCTCAAATGCAACTCTTTGCCCCGGCACAACTGACATTCTATTACAAGAATCCTACGGGTGGCGCTTGCTCCGTTCTTATCTCTACGGATGGTGGTCAGACAACTTCAACGTTACTGACTAATATGGAAGGAGTTTCCAACTGGACACTATATGATATTGACCTCTCACCCTATGTGGGACAATCGATTATTATTTACTTCTCAGCGGTCAGCAACTATGGTCCGGTTAGTACTGATGCATATTTGTATTTGGATGATGTGGCAGTTGACCTTTATGCTGCTTGCCGCACGCCGGGTAATCTTAGTGCTAATGTATTAAGTACTGAGGCGGATATCACCTTTAATGCTACAGATGCAGACCACTATCATCTGCTCATCGCGTCTGAGGCGATTAACCCCGCTACGATATTAGATACTGACTCGCGCATCCTCTTGAGTGTAGATACCCTCACGCAACCCTTCTTCCATGTAACGGGTCTATCGGCACAAACTGGCTATTATGTTTATGTGCGCAGCCTCTGTGCGGATAATCAGAGCAGTTGGTCGTCCGCCCTTACTATTACGACAGCTTGTGAGGCACTCTCTTTGCCCTACGTGATGGATTTCGAGGGACTATCTGCGTCCTCTGTTCCTGAATGCTGGAGCTTAATTGATGACGCCGCTTCTTCTTCCTATGCTTCACATCCGGGAGTTAGCAGTAGTTTCCCGCATGGCGGCTCGCGTAGTTTCGCCTTTGGTAATACATCTTATACGGATGACAATCAGTATAAGTCTTGGCTTATACTGCCTGTGATTGAGGAGGATATATATACTCTTCAGATGAGTTTCTGGGTACGTACAGCAACTCCACATTCTAACAATAACTATCAAATTTCGGATAGTCTTATCATCGGTGTTATGTCGAATCCGGCGGATACCAATACTTTTGTCCGTGTAGCAGCATATTTGCCTACTTCGAGCTCATATACGCTTTACGAGATGGACTTTTCCTCTTACATGGGGAATGGGCATTATATAGCGATTAAACGTTTGCCGTCGGGTGATTATCAATCTTATTCTAACTCGTATTTATACGGTGAGGAAGACTACTACTCATATTCGTATTATACGTATGACTACTGCTTGGCACCCATTATCGATGATATTACTATCGAGACTTATGATGCATCATGCCGTGGTATAGCAACCCTTTCGACCTCTGCTGTTTCGACCTCTGGATTGACTATAAAATATACCTTCAAGGACCATCAGTTGCATGATGCTTTGGTAGTGATGTCTTCCTCGCCATCATTTACGCTATCGGATGCCCTCTTTGTGGATACGGCACGTATGACGGATACGTATGTAATTAACACAAAGTTACAACTGAGCTCTTCTTATTATGTACATGTCGCTCAGATATGTGACGATGAGTTGTCTCCGACTATGAGTGTCGCTATCTCAACACCGATTGGCATACCATATACACCGGTGTTCACTTCTACGACTTTCCCAAGTGATTGGAGTCATTATTCCGGCTTGGTTGATCCGGTGTTGGCGGGTACCGTACAGTTGACGTCAAGCTCCTATGCTCAGTGGTCACTGACCGGTTCTTCGCAGGGAATAAATGGTAATCATTTCAGGGCTGATGTATATGGCAGTTCGTTCAACTATTGGGTTGTCTCACCCGCTATCGACCTTACGCCGAATATGGGTGAGGGCTTGTTGTTAACATTCGATGCTGCGTTGACTGCCTATTCTTCAAGTTACACGTCTTCTCGCAACTTGGGCATTGATGACCGATTCGTTGTGCTGGTTACTACGGATGATGGTCAGACTTGGGTCAAGGTGGCTGAGTGGAATAATAGCGGAACCGGCAACTATGTATATAACGAGATAGGTGAAACGGCTACTTTGTATCATCTTGACCTATCACGCTTTGGCGGACAGACTATACGTATAGCCTTCTATGCTGAGTCTACCCAATCTAATGCGGACAATTACCTCCACTTCGGTAATATTAACCTTGATCGTTGTGCATCCGTACGGTATACGGCAGAGATATGCACGGGTAATGATTTTGACGGTTCTGCTCATGGTATCCCATTCTCCGTGACTGCAGCACAGTGCCAGATAGGTCAGAATATTTTCAGTGAGTATCGTCCTTCCACGGGCGAAGGCGATGAAGATTCGCTATTCGTCTTCACCCTTTGGGTATACGATTATTTCACGACGATTATTCCTGTTTCTCTCTGCGAAGGTGAACACTATCCGCTGGACGAGAATGGCTTTGAGTTTGATGCAGTGCCTGGTGTAGGAGACTTTGTGCTACGTCTAACTTCTTCCTTAGGATGTGACTCGGTCGTAATATTACGTCCTACTGTCCATTCGGCAGTAACCTCACATATCTATGATTCCGTGGCTCAAGGCACCGCGTATACGTGGCATGGCATGAACTATTATTTAACAGGGACATACCAATTTGATACTGTGTCCGTGCTAACAGGTTGTGATAGTACAACGGTATTGCATCTCAAGGTCTTTATCCCGGATGCCCTTCGGGAGACATCTGTCCATGAACTTCAATTGGCTCCTAATCTTGTTGATATAGGCTATCCGGTATGGATTATCAATGACTTTACCGATGAGGATGTGGCGGACATGCTGATTGAGGTATTCTCTGCGTCGGGTATGTTACTATACTCGCAGTATGGTGCTTCCATGCCGCTCTATATAACGGCACCGTCGGTTAGCGGCATGCACTATGTACGTATATCCATCGGAAAGGATGTCTATATCTCACCCTTGCTG
>CAMHEP010000014.1 GCA_946184195.1 uncultured Bacteroidales bacterium
AGATTGGGACGCTTTCTTCGGCGGGATGAACATTAAGACCGACAGCCTCTCCGTGGGGCAGATACGCCACCTCAAGGAGGTAGGTAAGATGCTTGCCGAGGAGCCGTTGGAAGACCTGAAGACCCTATTTGCATGGCAGGTGATAGACGGCGCTGCCGGTTACCTGAGCGACGAAATCTATGCGCAGAACTTCGAGTTCTACGGCAAACTGCTGAGCGGTAAGACGGAGCAGTCGCCGCTATGGAAACGTGCCGTAGGTATAGTCAACGGTACCCTGGGCGAAGCCGTAGGACAGATGTATGTGAAGAAATATTTCCCCGAGGAGAACAAACAACGTATGTTAGCCTTAGTGAAGAACCTGCAAGCCTCGTTGGGTGAGCGTATAGCCGCTCTGGACTGGATGAGCGATGAGACCAAAGCCAAAGCCATCGAGAAACTGGATGCTTTCACGGTCAAGATCGGTTATCCCGACAACTGGCGCGACTACAGCAAACTGGATATAGACCCGAAAGTGTCGTACTATGAGAACCTGCAACGTGCTGCCAAGTTCGAGCAGGAGTACAGCCTCAGTTATCTGGACAAACCCGTAGACAAGACCAAATGGTACATGACCCCGCAGACGGTGAATGCCTACTACAACCCGTCAAGCAACGAGATATGCTTCCCTGCCGGTATCCTGCAACCACCCTTCTTCGACATGAGTGCCGATGACGCGTTCAACTATGGCGCTATCGGTGTGGTGATAGGTCACGAGATGACGCATGGTTTCGACGACCAAGGATGCCAGTTTGACAAGGACGGTAACCTGAACAACTGGTGGACGGATGAGGACCGCGCCCGTTTTGTAGAACGTACGAAGGTGATGGAAGACTTCTTCTCGTCCATCGAGGTGGCTCCGGGTGTACATGCCAACGGTGCCTTCACCTTGGGAGAGAACATCGCCGACCACGGCGGATTGCAAGTATCGATGCAGGCGTTCCGCAAGAACGAGGCTGCCAAGGCCGAGAAAGACCGTCTGCAGACCGTGGATGGTTTCACACCCGAACAACGTTTCTTCCTGAGCTACGCCAACGTATGGGCAGGCAACATCCGTCCGGAGGAGATCCTGCAACGCACGAAGAGTGACCCCCACAGCTTGGGTCGCTGGCGTGTGAACGGAGCGCTGCCGCAGATAGGGGCGTGGTATGAGGCATGGAACGTGACTGAGGAGAGTCCGCTCTATATCGCACCGGAGAAGCGCGTCCACATTTGGTAGAGCGTTCGGCAACAGGTCGAAGAGTTATCCCCTGCGGGGATGAACAAACGACTCTGTGTCCGGCACCCCACTGCGGTACACCTTGTGGGGCCCCCGCGGCCTTCGCTCTATCCACGGAAAGCGGTAGTCAAGTCACCTTACTTTCCTCGGATGGGGAGAATTAAAGTTATGATAATTAGTACATATATATTATTGGCGGTGCAGGATGTGCTACTCTTCATCCTGCCCGCTTATTTGATAGCCCGTTGGCGCGGTAAGCGTCAGCCGTGGCAGTGGTTGCGTTTCAAGAGAACGTCCTGTCTCAATATTACCACTGTCTATATAGGCATCGGTACCATGGTTGTTTTGCAGCCGGCTATCAACCTATTGGCAGACCTCAACAGCCGGCTTCGTCTGCCGGCATGTATGGCGGGTATAGAGGCATGGATGCAGCGAATGGAAGCCGCCAATAACGCTACGTTAGAGCAACTGTTAGCTGCGAATGACGGTTGGGCGGTCTTTCTGTCGTTTGTAGTGATAGCCCTACTGGCAGCCGTTTCGGAGGAGATGCTCTTCCGCGGAGCTCTGCAGGGATGGATAGGCGGCAGGACGACCTATGATAACATGTTACCGGGTACGCAAGGCATGATGAGCAGACACATACACACGGCTATATGGGTGACTGCCGCTTTGTTTTCCGCGCTGCATCTGCAGTTTTATGGTTTTGTGCCCCGAATGCTGATGGGCGCACTATTCGGATATGTGCTTGTCTGGACAGGAACCATCTACATGCCGATACTGATGCACCTGACGAATAATACTGTGGTGCTATTGCTTGCGTACATGGTGCGCGGTGATGAGACATTGCAGAAAGCTGCCGAGAATTTCGGTGCCGGTGAGACCTGGTTGGTAGGTGTGGTGAGTATGGTTCTCGGATGTATGTTGATAACGTTTTTATACCTTTCCATCCGTCAGTGTCAAGAGCCTTTGGAACGACGCTCCTGAACGATAAGCAGCGCTTCCTCCCGAACGGGAAGAGGGAGTTGGATATTTCTCAACTGAAGACTACGTACCCAGCCGGGTACATCTTTTTCCAGCATGGTATGGAGAACATAAGCGAACTGTTCCGTCTCCTCGTCGGAGTAGGAGTCGGGTTCGCGTGCTATAAAAGTGTCCAGTTCCTCGTCGTCGTAATAGATGATTTCGGGATTGGGTTGCAGGAGTGTCTCCCGTTCGCAAACGAGGTGCATACCGCAGCACTCCTCGCGCTCGCCAACGACATCGCGATGATTCTCGTTCAGCGTGTTACTCATTCGACAGCGTCCTCCTCAATAACAAGATTGTCGATGATGAAATTCTGACGCTCCACGGTATTCTTGCCCATATAATAAGCCAGCAAGTCGCTGACGGCATCCTCCTTGCGGAGCGATACCTGGTCGAGACGTATCTCCTTGCCGATAAATCCCTTGAACTCGTCGGGTGATATCTCTCCCAGACCTTTGAATCGTGTAATCTCCGGATTCTTCACCTCGTCGAGCGCCTTGAGTCGTTCTTCCTCGCTGTAGCAATAGCGTGTCTCCTGACGGTTCTTGACGCGGAAGAGAGGAGTCTGGAGGATATAGACATGCCCCTTCTTCACGAGGTCGGGGAAGAACTGCAGGAAGAAAGTGAGCATCAGCAGGCGTATGTGCATACCGTCCACATCGGCATCGGTAGCGATGATGACCTTGTTGTAGCGTAGCTCGTCCAGTCCGTCCTCAATGTTGAGTGCAGACTGCAGACAGTTGAACTCCTCGTTCTCATAGACGACGGACTTGCTCAGTCCGTAGGAGTTGAGCGGTTTACCGCGCAATGAGAAGACCGCCTGTGTGCGTACATCGCGGCTCTTGGTGATAGAACCGGATGCAGAGAGTCCCTCGGTGATGAAGATACAACTCTCTTGGCGTAAATCGTCATCAGCGTCTTTGGACGATTTGACGGGTTTGGCGTCGTTATAGTGAATCTGGCAATCGCGCAGTTTGGGGTTGTTGAGCAGATTCTTCTTGGCCCGTTCGCGCGCCGCCTTGGTGACTCCGGCGATAGCCTTACGCTCTTTCTCGGAGTCCTGAATCTTCTGGAGCATGACCTCCGTAATCTCGGGGTGCTTATGCAGGTAGTTGTCCAGTTGCTGCTTGACGAAGTCGTTGACGAACTTATTGACGCTCACTCCGCCGGTGGGCGACATGTCTTTGGAGCCAAGTTTGACCTTAGTCTGACTCTCGAAGACGGGTTCCTCCACGTTGATGGCGATAGCGCCGACCACGCCGTTACGTATGTCGCTGAGGTCCTGGTTCTTATTGAAGAACTCCTTGATAGTACGTCCGATAGCCTCTCGGTAAGCCTGCTGGTGCGTACCGCCCTGGATAGTATGCTGACCATTGACGAAGGAGTAGTATTCGTCGCCGGGTTGGTCGGTATGGGTGAGTGCTATCTCGATGTCCTCGCCCGTGATATGAATGATGGGGTAGAGAGGCGTGGCTGTCATGTTCTCCGTGAGCAGATCGAAGAGTCCGTTTTTGGAGCTGAACTTACGGCCGTTATAGTTGAGCGTGAGACCGGTGTTGAGGTACGCATAGTTGCGCATCATGGTCTCGATATAATCATCGCGGAAATGGTAGTTTTCAAAGAGTCCGCGGCTATTATCGGGCACAAACTCGATGAGTGTGCCCCGTCGCTCGGGACCGGCATAGGGTTGCACGCCGCTATCCTCGGTGAGATGTCCCTGATGGAAGACCGCCCGACGGGTGCTACCGTCTCGGAAAGATTGCACAATAAACTCAGAGGAGAGGGCATTGACGGCTTTGGTACCGACACCATTCAGTCCGACGGACTTCTTGAACGCCTTGGTATCGTACTTACCGCCGGTATTGAGCAGGGAGACGGCATCGACCATCTTGCCCAAGGGGATACCGCGTCCATAGTCGCGAACGCGAACCCGTCCGTCCGCCACAGTGACTTCAACGACCTTGCCTTCGCCCATGCGATACTCGTCGATGGAGTTGTCGATGGTCTCCTTGATAAGGACATAGATACCGTCATCGGAGTGGGTACCATCGCCGAGTTTACCGATATACATACCGGGTCGACGGCGAATATGCTCACGGTCGTCCAGATGGATGATGTTTTCGTCCCCGTAGGACGTTGCTTGTACGTTTATTTCCTGCTGTTCTGCCATTAGATAGAAAAAAGTGGAGATAGCGGGATTCGAACCCGCGTCCAAACAAGGAACCCATACGCTTTCTACACGCTTATCTTGGCCTTGATTGTCGGATACCGGCAAGACCCAAGCCACCAACCGATATCGTATCTGCTTAGATTTTCGGAATTGTGTCGCAGCCCGCAACTCCTATTCTGCGTATTTCTGCACCACTATAACCCATTCAGCCCACAGACTCGGCATGGAGTGATGTCTCGATCAGGCACCTTGTGCCCGAATAAAGGCTAATCTACTATACTTCGATTAGGCAGCGAGAGCATAAGCATTGTTGCCAGTTAATTTTTCGGACCCGATTAACGAGCGTTGTCCATGCTCGGCGTGCTTACGTACCTGCTCTACCTGCTGTCAAAACCAATTATCCCCGGTTCGACAAATAGCGGCAAGGCCGCATTTATCCAAATGCGAGTGCAAAGGTACGAAAAAAAGTTCAATTGTGCAAATTTATTTTTTGCCGGCGTGTCTGAGTTGGGACGAATTGACGATATTTTGCCAAATGATATAGGCCGCCGGAGCAAAGGCAGACAGAGGCAGCAGGTAAGCGTTGGCCATCCAAATAGCCAGCGAGGTGTTCTTCTGTCCGAACGCCTGCCCGGCAGAGACACGCATGTCGTGGCGATGATGCCCCAGATGCACGCCGATGAACCATCCGAGTACGAACTGCATGAGGCAGGTGATGAGTGCCAGCATAGCCATGATGAGCACCAACCAGCGGTTGTAGTCATCGTAGATAAGGGTGTGGGTCAGGTCGCCCATCAATATCATTATCGTGCATGACCATAGGTAGAAAGGAGCCTCCCGGGTGGCGCTGTTATAGCGTGTCCGCTGCGGTTCGGTGAGCAACGACTGCACCAGCCATGAGAGCAGGAAAGGACCCATCAGAAGCGGTGCTATGCGTTTGAGTATCATCCACATGGCAGGGAAGAAAGACAGGTCGCCCAACGGATTGATGAGCGGGAAGAAAGCCGGTACGACGATGGCGGTCATGAAATTAGTCATGAGAGTGAAGCCGGTGAGCGACTCGAGGTCGCCACCGAGTTTGGCGGCTATGATAGGAGCGGCGGTGGCAGTAGGCATAATGAAGCACATCATCGTACCTTGTGCCAAGATGGCTTGGTCCTGTGTCGAGTGGAACCACCCGGAGGGAAGTGCCATGAACGCGTAGTAGACGCCGATAGCCAAAGGTATCTGAACCGCTAATACGCCCCAGTGCCAGGTATGGAACCTGAGGTCACGAGGCCGCACGCGGCAGAAAGAGAAGAAGAGCATGAAGAAAATAAGAGGCGGCAGGAGCGGCATGAGGTGACGAAAAACGGGAAACCCGAGAATACCTGCCAGCATCGCAATCATGAGCATATTGCTCTGTATTTTGTCTTTCCAAGTCATAATACCATATAGAGGGAGGTTGTACCTAATCGAAATCGAACGCAAAGGTACGGAATTATTCTAAAATATGCAAACATATTTGCAAAATTGAAAAAAAAGCCGTACCTTTGCAGCGCATTATGGCTGTAGAAATACGAAAAATAGAAACCAAGCGGGATATTCGCCGTTTTATTGAGTTTGCGAACGACCTGTATAAGGACAATCCTTATTACTGTCCACCGCTCTTGTTCGACGAGATAAATACGTTTGACAGGAAGAAAAACCCCGTGATGGAGTTTAGTGACTATCAGTTATTCATGGCGTACCGTGAGGGTAAGGCTGTGGGACGTATCGCAGCCTTGGTGAATCATAAAGCCAACGAGGCATGGCAATACAAGCGAGTACGCTTCGGATGGATGGACTTCATTGATGATAAGGAGGTGAGTCGTGCACTGCTTGATGCGGTGAAAGAGTGGGGACTGGAGCGCGGCATGACCGAGATGAACGGACCGGTGGGATTCACCGATTGGGACCATGAGGGATTGCTATTGGAGGGGTATGAATATTTGGCTCCGTTAGCGTCGCTATACAACTACCCTTATTACGCGGAGCATCTGGAGGCATACGGGTTGAAGAAAGAGGCAGACTGGATTGAACTGCTTATCTATCCTCCCAAGGAGGTGCCGGAGCGTATGGCCCGCGTTGCCAAGCTGGTGAAGGAACGCAGTCATGTGCGGGTGGATAAGGTGAAGAGCAGCAAGGAGTTGGTGCGCAAGTACGGCAATACCTTCATGGATGTGCTGGACGAGGCATACCAGAAGCTCTATAATTTCCAGCCGATGACAGAACGTCAGAAAGCATACTATCGAGATATGTACTTCCCCATCCTGAACTTTGACTTTGTGACTATTGTCGTCAACGATAAGGACGAGGTTGTCGGTGTGGGACTGGGCATGCCCGACCTCAGTGAGGCAATGCGCAAATGCGGCGGTAAGCTCTTCCCCTTCGGTTGGTGGCACGTGCTGAAGGCAATCAAGGCTAAGAAGATGAAGCATTTCGATTTACTGCTGGTGGCTGTACGTCCGGATTATCAGGACAAGGGTATCAATGCCATCTTCTTTGACGACCAGATACCGTATTTTAATCAATATGGAATAGAGACGGTAGACACCACCTCTATCCTTGAGACCAATACGAAGAACTTGGCACAGTTCCTGGAACTGCCACATAAGCAACATAAACGCCGCAGAGCGTATATCAAGGCTATCGGATGAATAAGCATGAAGACCTATATGCGCAGTCCAAGCAGCAACTCGACGCGTACCTCGACGAACACGGATTGAGACATACGCAGGAGCGGTATATGCTACTCAAGATGATGTGTGAACTGGAGTCACCATTCACGGCAGAGGCACTGGTAGAGGAGGCCAGGAAGAGCAATATATCGCGTGCTACGACCTATCATATGATGGCTTTGGCGCAAAAAGTGCATATCCTTCATCCGCTGATTAAACAGTTTGGGGATAGGAGGACGCAATATGAGATAGTGACACATAAGAATGACCACCTGCAGATTGTCTGCCTTAAGTGTGGTCGTGTGGCGGATTTTAAGGATCCGGGTGTGGTGAAACTGCTGCAAGCGAAGAAGTACTCGAACTTTGTCATGCAAAACATCTCGCTCTATGTGTACGGAGAATGCAAGATATGCCGCAGGAAAGCCAAGATGCTGCAGGAGAACTACTTGGAGAAGTAACAAATACAAATAAAGAAAAGAAAAAAGAATGGGTTGGATATTATTTATTGCGATAGCGATAGCGAGTTGGGCAGTGAGTTACTCGCTGGAGCGTAAGTTTAAGAAATACAGTCAGGTGCCTCTTCGGCTGACGGGCAAGGAGGTGGCAGAGAAGATGCTGCGTGATCATGGTATCACGGATGTTCAAGTTGTGAGTACGCCCGGCCAGTTGACCGACCACTATAATCCTACCACCAAGACGGTGAACCTGAGTGAAGCAGTATATAGTCAGGCTAATGTGGCAGCTGCTGCGGTAGCCGCCCATGAGTGCGGTCATGCCGTGCAACACCAAGTGGAGTATGCACCGTTGGGACTTAGGTCTGCTTTAGTGCCGGTTGTGAGTTTTGCCAGCAGGTGGGTGACATGGGTAATCTTGGCAGGAATTATTTTCATAGAGACGTTGCCTCAACTGCTTTGGGCGGGGATAGGACTATATGGTGTGATAACCTTGTTCTCCTTTGTGACTTTACCTGTGGAGATAGACGCCAGCCGTCGTGCTGTGGATTGGTTGCAAGAGTCAGGTATCACCCAAGGTGAGACGACAGAGATGGCATCCAGCGCCCTGCATAGCGCAGCGTATACATATGTGGTAGCGGCATTGGGCTCGCTGGCTACCTTAGTATATTATATATTAGTTGCCGACAGGCGCAACTAAATAGACATAACGGCCCCGTAGCTTAGTTGAATAGAGTGTCAGATTCCGGTTCTGAAGGTCCTGGGTTTGAGTCCCAGCGGGGTCACAAAAGGGGAAATGGCTCGATGCCATTTCCCCTTTGTAATAGGAGAGTTGATAAAGTAGCAAGCCATGAAAGTATTGATAGCGCCATTGAACTGGGGATTGGGGCACGCCACACGGTGTGCCGCGCTGGTATATCGTCACATGCAGCAGGGCGATGAGGTAGTGTTAGGAGGTGATGGAGAGAGTTTGATGTGGCTTAAACGCGAGTTCCCCAACCTTAGGACGGTGGTATTGGCACCGCTGCATCTGCGTTATAGCAAGGGTAATAGTCAGGTATGGGCTATGGTGCGTGCTTTGCCGCGGTTGGTGGTCTTCAGTATGTTGGATCATCGTTTGCTCAACTATTGGATGCGCGAGGAACGGGAGAAGACGGGTAAGGGATTTGATATGGTGGTGTCGGATAACCGGTTCGGGTTATGGAATGCAGGGGTGAAAAGTGTATATATGACACACCAACTAAAGGTATTGTTACCCAAGGGTTGGCAATGGGCAGAAGGGTTGGTGATGCGTTTGCATGCGGCTATCTACCGGCACTATGACGAGGTATGGGTGCCGGATTATGTCTCCGATGACAGTGACAACGTAGTAAGGAGGAATTATCAGGGGGTGTCAGGAGAGATGGGACATCCAGACGGATTAAGCCCGGAGGTGCAGCGCAAGGTTAGGTATATAGGTCCGCTATCACGCTTTGAATGTTTTAAGACGTCGGACGGGGTAGACAGGTCGAAGACGAGGGAGTACATTGTGCAGTCGGGAAAGAGAGACAGAGGTGCCGGGTATGAGGTGGTAGTTGTATTGTCTGGTTTGGAACCGCAGCGGACCCTGTTAGAGAACGAAATCATAGCGCGCTATCGTGGCAGTAAGACGCCTGTATTGATAGTACGTGGCAAGGCGGGTGAGCCTTTTGTGAGAATGACATACGGCACTATCACCTTGGTGCCGTGGCTACGGGATAGCGAATTAGCAGCCGCATTGCAGACCTGCGACATCATCATTGCCCGTAGCGGATATAGTACGGTGATGGATTTGCACCAATTAGGTCTATTGGATAAAGTGGAGTGGCATCCCACTCCCGGTCAGCCGGAGCAGGAGTATTTAGGTCTTGCTTTTGCGCCATTGTGCAGGTGACTTGCCGTAGGTACGATGGAAGCATTTGATGAAATAACTTCCGGAATTGAAGCCTACCCGTTCGCTGACCTCAACGATAGACATCTGAGGGTTCTGACACAGTAGTTTACACGATTCACGTAGTCGCACAGAGAGGATGAAATCGTTGGGTGATTGCCCGACGGTTTGGTTGACGTGCTTATAGAGTAGTGTCCGAGACATGCCCATTTCCCGGGCAAAGCGGTCAATAGTAAATTCCGAGTCGGACAGGTGGTTCATGACGATGGTCATGATACGCTGGAAATCTTGCTGCTGCTGTTCGCTCATCTGTTTTCGTGTCTGTTGGGCAACGGTACGTGCGAAGAGCAGTGATAAAGCGAGCAAGATGAAAGAGGATATGAGGACATAGATGACTATCATCCACCAGCGTTTGTACCATGGTGGAAGCACTTCTATGTTGAGCGCATAGTGAATAGCCTTATTCCACTGAGACTCTACCTCCAGTATATATGTACCGGCAGGAAGGTTGGTGTAGGACAGTGCGGGTGAGGCGTCGTCTGTTTTTATCCAATCCTTGTCGAACCCTCTCAGGCGATATTGCAGCGGCGGGCAGAGGCTACGCAAGTATCCGTTAGTACTGAGGGTAAAAGAGACGGATTTATCATCAGGAAGCAATTCGATATTGCGGACATAGGGTAGCGCTTGTGATAAGGAGGCAGGTTTGTTGTTTATCGTAACCTGCGAAAGGATGATGGAGAGGTCGAGTTCTTTTTCCTTCACTTGTATGTGGGGGTCTAAGAGCACAAATCCGTTAAGTCCGCCCACGGCTATCTCGCCTGAGGAGAGTATCGCGGCACTCCTTCCCATGAAAGTCTCGAGGGGCAGACCTCTAAGTCTGGACCATTCGCCGATGACGGTGGTGTCGTATTGTCGCAGAGTGATACGTCTGTTGGAGACGGTGAGTGTATAGGCGAGGCTGTCCAGATTGACAAGTGAGCGGATGGGGTAGAGTCCAACCTGCAATCCGGTGATGGCACTATAGGAGAGGACTTGAATGTTGGCATTATATAGCCGCGTGTGGAGGGTAGGGTGTTTGTCATTGAGCGGCCAAGCATACAGCATACGTCTATGAGCGAACCAAAGTGTGTCGTGTGATACCGCCATATCGGCAAATTCGCCACTGATGGCTGGGATGAGCGAATCGGGGAGGACGCGTGAGGGGCGAGCATGCTGCGCTGCAGGTGTGGTGATGAGTCGATAGACATTTTTACGAGTGAGGATATAGAGTGTGCTATCCCGCAGGACGAGTTGACGGGTATTGGGGTCGTCGAGGTAGTAGGAAGTGAGTTGGTTGGTGTTGAGATTGAGTCGTTTGACTCCCTCCTGGTGTGTCCCTATCCATAGTGTATGATAGAGCGTATCCATAGCGAGCGCTTTGACGGCAGGTTGCGGTCGTTCGGCGGATATGGAGATATGTTGTATGGCTTGTGTATGCCGGTTGAGCATATTGACGCCACCTCCGTTGGTGCCGATGTATAAGTTAGCGTGTGTATCTTCGGCAAAGGAGGTGACGATAGGGTTACTGAGTATTTGTGCCTCTCTGCCGTAGGTGCTATAGAAGGTGTAGGTGCCGTATAGCGGATTAATGAGGTCCACTCCTCCGAAGAAGGTACCAATCCAAACAGTGCCTTGTCTATCGCAGGCGAGTGCCCAGACTGAGAAGGTAGATAGCGAATGTTCTACGCGCGGGTTGTAGTCATAATAGACGAGTTCCTCGTTTTGACGTTGCAGTTGGCATAGTCCGCTATACATACCAATCCAGAG
The DNA here is from genome assembly GCA_946184195.1 of uncultured Bacteroidales bacterium. Lineage (GTDB taxonomy): Bacteria > Bacteroidota > Bacteroidia > Bacteroidales > Paludibacteraceae > Colicola. The sequence goes on from CAMHEP010000014.1 coordinate 11,315, forward strand.
GTTCCCCTGTTGGTCCTCGACGATACATCGTACATCACGGTGCGGCAGATTGATAGGGCAGGGTGTATCTTGTCCGAGAGAGAGACAGTAAAGTCCATGGTTGCGCGTACATATATAGATGTTCGCGCGCGAGTCTACATAAAGTTGTGATACATTGTGTATAGGAGCGATGACATGAATGTCAGCGTTGCTATCGACATATCCTACACCGTCGCGGAAGGCAAGCCAGAGGGTATCGTTTCTCCAAGTGAGGGCGGATATATCGGGTGCAGAGAGCAGGTAGTTATCATCGAGGAACAATGTATCGGCTGCGGCGATATAGAAGTGTGCATTATGTATGGCGGTAGCGTTGACTGATTGATAGGGAAGAGGCTCGAGTTCCTCGGAGTCGAGATGGAAGATGGCGGCGGTGCCGGAGAAACGTAGCAAGAGTTTATCCTTCATGTCGGTGTCAATACTCTTGACAATACGTTCTCCCTCTTTTGTACCCGTCCAAGAATGAAAAGAATGTCCGTCGTAGCAGTTGACGCCATCGTATGTCCCAATCCACATACGTCCGAACCTATCCTGACAGAAGGCGGTGATAGAATAGTCGCTGAGTCCGTCATGGGGTGTGATGTGCTCAAAATGATTGTAGTCGGCAAGCATCCCATGGTATAGACAAAATAAAAAAAGAAATAAAAAGGCTATTTTTTTCATAATAAACTGAAATACGGGTGCAAAGATATAAAAAATGTACGATATTACAATAGAAAAAACGTATTTTTTTATTCTGTTTGTATAAAAAGCGGTATCTTTGCACCGTCAAAATCTATGGAGACATGAAAAACTTTTTCGTTAGTGTGTTATTCATTGTGATAGCGACCATGTCGGTTGCAGCTCAGGTTCGTGGTATTGTTGTGGATGCCTCGGGTGAGCCGTTGGTGGGAGTCAGTGTGCAGGCGGATGGTAGTCCGGTCGGGACGATTAGCGGTGTGGATGGTCGTTTTGAGTTGTCGGTTAAGGAAGGTGCGGCATTGAGTTTCTCGTACATCGGTTTTGCCTCTCGACATATGCGTGCTTCGGGCAATATGCGTGTTGTGATGCAGGAGGCTGCGGTTGAGATGGATGAGTTGGTGGTAGTGGGCTATGGTACGCAGCGTAAGAGTGACCTGACGGGTGCCGTAGTGAGTGTGAAGGCAGACGATATGAACGCGGTACCGACATCCAGTGTAGCGGAGATGTTACGCGGTCAGGCAGCGGGTGTTGTAGTGACGCAAAACAGTGCGCGACCGGGTGGTACAAGTGATATTGTTATTCGCGGTAAGAAATCGCTTAACGGGGGTAATGCTCCGTTGTATATAGTGGACGGAGCACCTGTAGATAATATAGACGATATTAACGCGCAGGACATCCAATCGGTGGAGATTCTAAAGGACGCGTCGTCGCAGAGTATATATGGTGCGCGAGCATCGAACGGTGTAATCTTGATAACGACAAAGAGCGGCGTGGAGGGTAAGACGCAGGTGGATGTGAATGCGTATGCGGGTGCTCAGACGCTGAAGCGCAATTTCTCGCTGTATGACGGCTATGAGTTTGCTCAGTTGAAGCGTGAGGCAAACCGTACGTTTGAGTATGATGCCGCTCATGGCACTTTTACGGGGACGTATATGAGTGATGCAAGTTTGTTCGGTAACATGTATCAGAACCTGTTGTCGGAGCGTTTTACGGATTGGGAGTCATTGATGATTCGTGCTGCCGTTCAGCAGAAGTACGATATATCTGTCCGTTCGGGTACGGACAAGCATAAGATAGCTGCGTCGTTGGGTCTGTTTGACCAGAAGGGCATGGTATCGCCGTCGAGTTACAGACGGTATAACGTAAGTCTGAATACGCAGCATGCCTTGCATAAGCGTGTGCAGTTGGGTTTCCGCTTTCAGTATGCGTACAGTCGTCAGCAGCAGGAGGACGGTAATTTCAGTGATATATTGACGAAGTCTCCGCTCTTGTCGGCGTATGACGAGCAAGGGAATATGTTACGATTGTTGGAGGATAGCAAGTGGAATCCGTTATGGAACAACGCCAACTACACCAACGAGAGCAAAATGCATCGTTTCCTCGCTAATATGACGTTGGATTGGAATATATGGGGTGGATTGAGCTACCGTTTGAACGCCAACCTCAACTATAGGACTAAGGAGCAGGGAATCTACCAAACCTCGCAGCATGAGAGTGGCAGTGTGGTGGGTGGTAAGGCGTCCATCACGGATGTGAAGTATCAGGACTTGCTATTGGAGAATATTCTCACATACGTCCATAAATGGAAGCAACAGCATACGTTGGATGTGACATTGGTGCAGAGTATCAATGCTATCAAGACGACAACGACTATTCCTGCGGGCAGTGATTTCGCATCGGATATATTGGGTTATGACGGTATCTCGCAGGCTAACACTACGGATCCGACATCCCGCAGCATATCACCGCGAAGATTGTTGAGTTTTATGGGGCGCGTGCGTTATAACCTGATGGACAAGTATTTATTCTCGTTGAGTGCACGTGTGGACGGAAGTTCTGTTTTCGGCAAGAACAATAAGTGGGGTTGTTTTCCCGCGGGTTCGGTAGCTTGGCGTATGAAGGAGGAGTCATGGCTGAAGGATGTGGATTGGCTGACCAACCTGAAGCTGCGTGCCTCGTACGGGTGGACAGGTAACCAAGCCATCACTCCCTACCAGTCGCAGGGGTTATTGAACACGTATTATTTTAAGTTCGGTGACCTTGATCCGATGGTGGGCTATCTGCCGTCGGAGCAGTTACAGAATCCGGATTTGAAATGGGAGACGACCCGTTCGCTCAATGTGGGAGTAGATTTCGGTTTTCTGAGGGATCGTATCAGCGGTGCGGTGGAATATTATCACTCGGTGACGACAGACCTGTTGATGCGCGCGAGCATTGACCAAACGACGGGTTATACCTCCCAGTTGAGGAATATCGGTTCGGTTCGTAATCAGGGAGTGGAGGTGTCTCTGTTCTTTGTCCCGATTCAGTACAGCCGTATCAAGTGGACGGTAAATGCTACGTTGGCACATAATGAGAACAAGATATTGTCACTGAACGGCGGTGACGATACGGCGAATAAATGGTTTGTGGGGCACAACATAGACGCGTATTATGACTACGAATATGACGGTATCTATCAGTTGGGCGATCCTGATATCAACAGCAGTCATGCGTCCTATCCGTTGCCGGGCGATATCCGTGTGAAGGACCAAGACGGTGACGGTAAGATAACGACGAGTGACCGTATAGTGATAGACCGTGACCCGAAACTGACAGGGTCGCTGTCGACTACCTTGACATGCTATGGGGTAGATTTGACTTTGGACTTCTATGGTGTATATGGTGCCATCAAGCAGAATAACTACCTATTCTCGAGTAATCAGGGCGGAGACCTACACGGTACACGTAACGGTATCAAGGTAGACTATTGGACACTGGAGAACCCGTCTACGACGGCACCTCGTCCGCGGGACGGCACGATAGACTACTTCTCGTCGCTCAGTTATCAGGACGCATCGTATCTGCGTCTGCGCACTCTGACAGTGGGGTATACATTCCCGAAACGCTGGATGGAAAAAGCTCATATCAGCAAGTTCCGTATTTATTTCACGGCATCGAATGTGTTTACTGCGACCCGTTACCTGAGTTACAGTCCGGAGAACAATGCGGGAGGCTATCCTGAGCCACGTACTTTTGTAGGAGGAATCAATATTAGTTTTAATTAAGTGTGCCTTATGAAAAATACTTTCTATTATATTCGTTTCCGATGGTTGCTTGTTATGGGTATGCTGTTCGTGCTTCAGTCGTGCCGTGATTTCCTCGATGAACCGAATTATACCCGATTGACCACCGATTATTTGGTCACCTCCGTGGATGGTATGCAGCGGACGGTGGTAGCTATGTATGCCAAGGACAGGGAACTCTTCCGTAATAGCGGCGACGGTGAGTCCACTGTCTATTTGGCATTGCTGATGGGGGATGATATCACCGTTCCGATTGCCGGCGAGGGCATACCGCAGTTCGGACGCTATAACAATCTGCTGTCAACCACCAATATAGTGGGTAAATACTGGCGCTATCAGTATATACTTATCGAGTATGCCAACACGGTTATCAATGCGCAAAAGAACGTAGATATGTCAGACTCGTTAGCCATGCGAGCAGTGGCAGAGGCAAAGTGTTTCCGCGCCCATGCTTACTTACGATTGCTGCAGCGTTACGACCGCGTCTACCTAAACACTCTTTCCACCACTATGGGTGAGTCGAATGAAGGACAAGTGAAAACGCCTTCGCCCGTGGAAGATGTATATGCCCTTATTCGCGAAGACCTCGACTATGCGAAACGTATTCTGCCCTTACGAACGGACTATCCGGGACGGTTTACCCGCGGCGCGGCACGCCATATAATGGCAAAGGCAGCTGCCTATATGCGTGACTGGCAGACGGTTGCCAATGAGGTGGACAGCATAGAGGCAAGCGGTGTATATAGTCTAATGGACGAACCGAAAGCGGTGTTCGAAGGAGCAGACCTCAATCATCATGAGGGTATACTGGTCTCCCAATGGTGCAAGGCACTGGGCGGATGGTATACCAACAATGCCGTCACTCCCGTTACCAATAACGGGCACCGTATGTCGCTACACACAACACCTACCTATAATCAGGAGCAAGGAATGATTATTGACGCCGAGTCAGGCGGTTATCCGTGGGGACGTCTCTTCCCCAATAATTATCTGTTCTCCCTCTACGACCAAAAGAATGACAAACGCTATACTCAATGGTATAAGCACTATTGGACACTAAACGACAAAGCCAATTTAGGACGAGGACAGCATATAGGTGACACTATCTTTGCTGTGAATATGGGACAATATAAGAATGTGCATCCCATGTGCACCAAATATATGGATACGTGGACGAAGGCTTCTGCAGACGAGATGATGTCCTTTAAGGATATTATCATCTATCGTTTGGCGGAGAGCTACCTGTTGGGGTGTGAAGCCTACTTGCATTTGGGCAATCAAGGGAAGGCGCTCTACTATTTCAACAAGACCTATACCCGAGCGGGTAATTCACCATGGACAGGGACGCTCAGTATACAGGATTTTATGGATGAGCATGCACGTGAACTCTGTATGGAGGGCGACAGATGGAACATGCTCAAGCGGGAGGATAAGCTCATCAGCGAGGTGCGTAAGCACGGAGGTGAGTACCTGGTAGATAGCAAAGGCAGAATACTCATGTCGGATACCCTCAGCCGTATCAATATAAGAGACTACCATGTCAGATGGCCTATTCCGCAGGCGCAGGTGGATTTGATGGGAGCCAATAATTTCCCGCAGAATGAGGGATATTAAACAAGTCACAAGGACAATAGACTAATTAACTACTTAAAAACGTAAAGCATATGAGAAAATTTATCTTTATCGCAGTGGCACTCACTGCATGTGTGACCTTACAGGCGCAGACCGATGCGCTACTTATGGAGGAAGACTTCGAATACGAAGCACAGCGACCCTTAGTGAGTGATCCTATAGACAACATGGATAATTTAGACCCTGTGACGGGATGGTCAACGGCTGCCAATAGCGTTGCCAGTGTCAATGCCTTTGATATTGTAGAGGGTAGTCTCAGTTATCCGGATTATGCCGGAGGAGTATACGGTAATGCGTTGCGTTACAGCGGCTATGCCGGACAGGGTGTGTTTAAACTTTTCCCTGATGGTATATGTGATGATAAGGATGTGTATATAGCCTTTCTGATGAAGATAGAGCCCACGACTGATGAGATAACCGGCGGCGACTATATGATGGCGCTGAAGATGGAGCCTGCGGCTGATTCGTGGAACTGGGGAGGTCGTCTGTATGCCAAGGTCGACCCTGCTTATCCGGGAGAAGAGGTGACGTTCGGTATACAGAAACTGTCGGATTGCCCCATTCGTTGGGTGAATGGGCAGACGGGACCTTTCTTCCCCGTTAACGATACACTATTGGTGGTGATTAAATATCATGTAGGAGTAATCTATGGTAATAATCAGGACGAGGAGGCAGGCCATTTTGACGATGAGATGTACCTGTATGTCAATCCCTCTCGTGAGGCAGAGCCCTCGACAGCGGCTATTACCCTCATTGACTCGTCCGCCAAGGATATCTATCGTTGGGGCACAACTCGTGTTTTCGGCTCGGCACGCGGACTCTATTTCCGTTCGGCAGATTACGGTAGCATACCCGCCTATGTGATAGACGGTATCCGGGTAGGTCGTTCGTGGGCAGATGTGATGGGGACAATAACGGCAAATGAAGAGGTAAGTGAAGATACCAAGGGACAAATGTACAATGTACAAAAAAGGATAGAGGATGGAGAAATCATCATTTATAAGAACGGTCGTCGTTTTGACGTGCTGGGCGTGGAGCGTTAGCGTGAGCCTGTTGCATGGTGAGCAGGTGCTACGCTTAGTGCCGGTAGAGGATACCTACTGCGTGAATAACAGCTCGATACACGGTATGGAGCCGACGATGCAAGTGAGCCATAACCAATATGGTGAGTGGCAACGGGTAGCGTATCTGAAATTTGACATCTCCACTGTTCCCACTGAGGTTGACTCGGTCGTGCTGCGGCTATATACGGACGGTTGGCAGGCAGGAGGAAGCTTGGAGCATCGTTTCCGTTTCTATCCGGTACAACGTAATGACTGGGCAGAGGACGATATCTCATATACGAACGCATCGGCTAAGTTAGGCGACCGTATGGACTCCCCCTTATTGGCGGAGAGTGCTCCTGTGGGTCAGGGGGCTGCTTTGAGTGCGGGATGGATAGAATGGAGAGGAGAGGCGCTGAGGCACTATGTGACGGATAGTGCCCGTGCCGCACGTGAATATGTGTCTCTCCGACTGCGAGAGGCCAATATAGTGAAGAGCAGCAGCGGAAGCAGTGTTGTTGTCCATTTCCACTCGAAAGAGCATACGAGCGGTAATAGGCCGGAGTTGATTGTCTATTCGCCGGACGACGCCGTGCCGGCGGACAGAGACCCTGTGATAGAGGTGCATGATTCTACAGAGGCCCGTTTAGCGAAGATATGTGTAGACGGGGAGCCGTTGGAGAATTTTGATAAGGATGTATATGCATATGTAGTGCCCCTGCCGTATAGTACCACAGAGTGGCCTGAGGTGACAGCAAGTGCCATGGATACCTCCGCCACGGTGGCTATTGACGGCACTACGCTGACGACCACGTCGGCAGACGGACTGCACCACCGGACCTATGAGTTGCACTATGAGATACTGCCTAAGATGGATCTTTTCTTGGCAATCGGTCAAAGTAATATGTCGGGCAGGGCTCCATATGCTGATGTGGCAGAACCGTTAGAGGGTGTCTATCTGTTGACGCCGAACGGCAGTATGGAGGTGGCACAAAACCCGCTGAACAAAAACTCGAATATCCGCAAGGACTTGTCTGTTCAGGGTCAAGGTCCGCATTACCGGTTTGCCCGTTCGTTGCGTGACAGTTTAGCGGGCAGGACTGTGGGCATGGTGGTCAACTGTCAAGGCGGTTCGTCCATTCTCTCATGGTATACGTCCGGTAAGCCCAATTATGACAAGACCTTGGAGCGCGCGAAAAAAGCGTTGCGATGGGGCGAGTACAAGGGTATTATCTGGCATCAAGGAGAGAGCGATGTAACGAACGGACTGAGTGACAACTATGCTACCTATCGAACTCAACTTAGTCGGATGATAGCGGGTTTCCGAGCGGAGTTAGGTTGTGACACGATATGGTTTATTCCCGGTGAATTGAGACAACGTGATGCGACAACGACGTTCAACGAAGTGGTTATTCACGATGTGAGTACCTATATCCCCTATTCGGACTATGTAGTCAGTTCGGGTACGAGTACGCTGAGTGACAATACGCACTTTGATGAGGCGAGTGTTCAGTTGATGGGTCAGCGTTATGCCGATAAGATACTGGAGCATGTCTATGTACAACGTACAAAGGACCCAAGTACGAAGTACGAAGGGACAATATACGATGTACAGAGGGATAAAGTACTAAGTGTAGAAGACGGGATAGTCTATATTGTGGTGGAAGGAAAGAAGATGAATTTATTAGGTCAACCCAAATATTAACCAATTTAAAAAATGTAATTCTATGAAAAAGATGTTTCTATTGGCAGCGTTGATGACGGCTGCGATTATCAGTGCAGAAGAAGTTGTTGTGTACGAGAATCCGTTTGTCACGGAAACGAGTACTCAATTAAATGGAGTACAACAAGGAACTCCTGCTGTATTGTGGACAACCACGCAGGATTATTGGGCAAGTACAAATCCCGCTATTCCGGCTACGGGGGCAAATTTCTTACAGATTCAAAATAAAAAAGCTACAGGGGCACAAGGTCGTAATATTCTGACTGCTCCAATCGCTAATTTCAAGTCTCCATTTACAGCAAAGTTGCATGACATAACAGCAGATTCGGTGGTGTGGACGTTTAATTTTCGCAATAATAATCAATATGCTATGAAAGGGTTTGACACCACAAAGTTAGGAAATGCTATTATATTGGTGTCAGATAGGGAAGATTTACTTCATGCTAACGGCTACGCCGTAACAATGGGCGATGATGGAACACCTACCAAAACGATAAAATTATCATATTTTACTGACGGTTTGGGAGGAAATTCACATATTACGTCTATTTTGTCAACTCCTCAGGTAACATTAAAAAAATATTGGCATATTCGTGTAGTATATATTCCTAATACAGATACTTGGAAATTAGGATTTGAAGAGAAGAGCGCATTTGCTCTGCCTGATACATGTGTTTGGACTGATTGTGGTTCTGTAGTCAATAACATTTATACGAGCACGCCTATGTCACATTTCGGGTTCTTAAATAAATATAGCGGTAATAACGACGCTATAATGTATATTAAGAATTATAAAATTATGGCATATGGTTACGAACCAACTCCGACACCGGATCCGGAGCCTGAGTATAAGCCGAGCACATTGGCTATGCCGAATATGGATATTTACACAGGTTCATTCACCGCACAG
>CAMHEP010000015.1 GCA_946184195.1 uncultured Bacteroidales bacterium
CCTTCTTGTAGAGCTCCTTGAGGAGATACCAAAGGGTCTCGATATACTTGTTGTCGTAGGTGATATAGGGGTTGTCGAGGTCCACCCAATAGCCCATCTGCTTGGTGAGGTTGGTCCATTCCTTAGTGTATTTCATTACCTCGCGGCGGCAGGCTGCGTTATATTCGTCCACGCTTATCTTCTTACCGATATCTTCCTTGGTGATACCGAGCATCTTCTCCACACCTAATTCAACGGGCAATCCATGGGTGTCCCATCCCGCCTTGCGGCGTACCTCGTAGCCTTGCATCGTCTTGAAACGGCAGAATGTATCCTTTATCGTTCGTGCCAATACGTGATGAATACCGGGCATACCATTTGCCGAGGGAGGCCCCTCAAAGAATAGGAAAGATTGATGACCGTGTCGAGTTGTAACGCTCTTTTCAAAGAGGTTCTCTTGCTCCCAAAGACTGAGCATCTGCTTGCTCATCTCGGGCAAATTCAGTTGTTTGTATTCGTTGAAATGTTTCATAATGTCTTCTCTAAAATGATAATTACAGTCCTTCCAAATTCATCATCCGTACATCCGTAATTCGTCATTCGTACATCCGCATGGTTCATCCGAGGAAAGTAAGATTCATCCGACAAAAGTAAGGTGGTATCACCACCACTTTTGGAGGATAGAGCGGAGCAAGGCATCGCCCGTCTATTTAACGTAAGCGGTATAGACCTTTTGCGACTGCTTTAGTGAACGCGAGCGAGCCGCTCTAACTCGCAGCGCGAGTTCTTCTAGGCGAGCCACTTCCGGCATGAACGCGGGTGCAAAATTACTGTTTTTTTGTGAGATGTGCAAATTTTTCTAACTTTATCCTCTTTTTTCAAACCGGTCTGCCTACAATTCTTCGAATTATTTGCTCGCATATCACCTATTTTTACCTCATTCTTTGCTACTGTGTTATACTGTCTTAACCATAGGATAACCGATAGATAACCGTAGGATAACCATACTATATAACTGACAGACAGCAAGTAACACCGTGAACTATCAGCCTTTTATTCCCTACCACCTTTGCCTGCCCTTTTCGTGCAAAATAAAAATAAATTTGCGTATATCACTAAAAAATTGTACCTTTGCCCTCGTATAGTACAATTTTGGGGGTCCCCACAAGGTGCACCGTAGTGGGGGAAGCGTAGTTCATAGCGAAAGTTCATACGACCGACCGTGTCGGGAGTCGTACTGAGCTATAGAACAAGCGTAGTACTTTTGCCCCCGCAACTATTTAACAGGTAAACCATTATGCACCTTATCTCAAAACACCTGCATCACACCCTCGTTTGGGGACTGATGGGTCTTTGTTTATCCGCCTGTCATTCCTCATCTTCTCCTACCTATCGTATCGGACTCAGCCAATGCTCGGACGATGCTTGGCGACAGAAGATGAATTATGAGATGGAACGCGAGTTGCTTCTTCATCCCGAGATGACTCTTTCCATGCGTATAGCAGATGGGAGCAACGAACTCCAGTGCGCTCAGATTGATAGTTTTATCCGCGAACGTGTGGACCTGCTCATCGTTAGTCCCAACGAAGCAGAGGAGGTCAAACCAGCTGTGACCCGTGCATATCGAGCCGGCATCCCGGTCATTGTAGCAGACCGACGCGTCACAGGAGACGAATGGACCGCTTTCATCGGTGGAGACAACTACAAAGTAGGAGAACTAATGGCGCAGTACATAGTGGAAAGTCAAAGAGCGAAAACGGTAAACAAACCCTTCATCGTCCTGGAGGTTGCCGGGTTGCCGGGGTCTACACCCGCAACACTACGACACAAAGGGATGATGGACGGGCTGCCCGACAATGTGAAGGTCTTCTCTGTCATGGGCAGTTGGTTGCAAGAAAACGCCTATTCCGTGGTACTGGATTTCCTCGAGAAGCATAATAACGTGGATGCTATCGTGGCACACAACGACCTCATGGCTATTGGTGCTGCCGAAGCTTTGAAGAAGAGCAAAACATATCGAGGACGCAATGTACCCATCATGGGAGTAGATGGCATCAGACCGGGCCTGCAGGCTATCGTGGACGGAAAGATTGACTGCTCAGCCACCTACTCTTCACGAGGAGATATGGTAATAGCCACAGCTGCTCAAATCCTGCACGGAGAACCGTTCAAGAGAGATACCGTCCTGGAGACTACCATGATAGACGAGGTAGCGGCTTACCCCATGCTACGACAATACGAGGGAATCATGCGAGATCTGGAAACACTGCATATTGTCAAAACCCAATCGCAGAGCAAATGGAAACAACTGCAAACTGATAATATGTTTCTCTTCACAGGTATGGTGGTCTTCTTCTGCTTATTATTATTGGCGGTTGTATATATCCTCTTCCGTCAACGCAAGTTACAGTCGGAAATCAACCATGAGATTATCCCCCAGCTGGAGGATATGCAGGAGGCAATCATGCTCAGCCGCAAAGACGAAGCTTTTGCACAACATCTGCATCAGGTGGTACAAGACCATTTAACCGACCCGAACTTGAACGTAGAGTCACTGAGTAGTATGCTTCAAATGAGCCGGACTCAATTATTCCGACGTGTCAAAGCCGTTACAGGGAAAGGACCGCTGGACTATATCCGTGAGCAGCGACTCATACACGCCGACCAACTACTACGTTCCACCGATATGACCGTCCAACAGGTCGCGCTAGAACTATGTTTTTCCAGCCCCGGATACTTCACCAAGTGCTATAAGGAATACTACGGACACTTACCCTCTGTGCGATGAGGTGAAACATATATAGATGGCAAAATTGTTGCAAAAAATGTACTATTTGTTACAGTGAAACATCAGTATCATCTTTTGCAACATCTTTTTTTGCGCAGGTGATGAAATGCGCGTAAATTTGCACCGAATATTGGAGAATCCATGTTCATCTGTATTGTTTAACTCATTTAAACCATGAAAATCAAAAGACTTCTGTTACCCCCCATCTTCTTGATGTTATTGTCGTTTGCTACAGCCCATGCACAAGTCAGTGTATCAGGTGTAGTAAAAGATGCATCTACCGGCGAGCCGATCATAGGTGCCTCCATTTTGGAAGAGGGGACATCTAACGGTACCATCGCAGATTTGGATGGAAATTTCAAACTAACAGTAGCACCGGATGCCAAGGTAGTCATTTCGTATGTCGGCTACAAAACTCTCACACTGCCTGCTTCCGCTAATATGCAAATCCGATTAAGCGAGGAAAGCGAAGTGCTGGAAGAACTGGTCGTAACGGGCTATACCACACAGCGTAAAGCAGACCTCACAGGTGCAGTTGCCGTGTTGGATATGTCCAAAGTGACGACTGAGAGCAATGCCAACATGGTGCAGTCTCTCCAAGGTCGTCTGCCCGGAGTGCAAATCATCACGGATGCAGCACCGGGAGCGGGAGGAGCGGCCATCCGTATTAGAGGTATGGGTACCATGAACTCGTGCGAACCACTGTATATCATTGATGGCGTACCGTCACAAGAAAACCTCAATTCCCTCAGCTCTGCCGATATTGAGTCAATACAGGTTCTTAAAGATGCCGCTTCGGCTTCTATCTACGGTTCACGTGCCGCCAACGGTGTTGTCATCATCACAACCAAAAATGCAAAAGGGGAGAAACTCAATGTCAACGTAGGTTATTCCGCGACAGCACATACCATAGCAGGGACCTATAAGATGCTCAGTGCTGAGCAATGGGGTGAAGCGTATTGGAAAGCTTACCAAAATGCAGGTATGGTACCTTCGCACCCTTTCTACTCTGAATGGAAAGGAAATGTGAGCCTGCTACCCTACCTGGACGATGACGGCAAAGTGCGAGCTGCTAATACAGACTGGCAGGACGAAGTGTACCGGACGGCATGGACACATAATGTCAATGCCAATGTGTCACTGAATACCAAAGTGGGAGGCGTACTCTTCTCCGGCAATTACATGAACCAACAGGGTACTATCAAGCAATCCTACTACGAGCGTTATTCTGCACGACTAAACTCCCATTTCAATATCGGTAAATGGGTTAAAGTAGGAGAGAACCTGATGGTTGCCAAATGGAAGAGCAACGGATTTGGAACCAATTCAGACGGTGGAATCCCCTTTACAGCAATGCGCCAACACCCGGCTATTCCCGTTTATGATTCAGAAGGCAATTTTACCAGTCCGCTATTATTGGCAAATTCGGATATAGCCAACCCGGTACACGTGTTGGAGAACGGGAAAAATAACACTTCCGACTCGTGGCGTATCTTTGGCAATGCTTATCTCGAAGTCAATCCATGGCTCAAAGGGTTATATGTAAAAACAAATATCGGTATTGAACACATCCAATATTTCAACGACAATCTCAACCGTCGTCTAAACGCATCGGATATAGCCTCGGTGGGAAGAGATTACGGCACCGGAGATACATGGACATGGACAAACACTATCAGTTACAATAATGTTTTCAAAGGCAAACATCACGTCAGTGCTCTTTTGGGAACGGAGGCCATCAGTTATAAGTACCAGTCTGTCGGAGCCTCACGGCAATCCTATATCTTTGAAACAGAACACTTTATGACCATCGATGCCGGTGATAAGGCCACAGCAACTAATGGTGGTGCTAAACAGACATGGGCACTATTCTCCGTCTTTGCCAAAGCAGATTACAATTACGCGGACCGTTATTTAATAAGTGCAACTCTCCGACGCGATGCAACATCGCGTCTGGCGAAAGAGAATAATGCAGGCATTTTCCCTGCCGTATCTGCTGCGTGGCGTATAACGGCAGAGCCCTTCTATCCCGAGAACAAATGGATGACAGATGCCAAGATTCGTGTCAGCTGGGGACAGAATGGTAATGCGGCCATCAGTAATAACTATGCTTCATATAGTACGTACGTATATACAAGCAACGCCTATTATGACTTAAACGGTAAAAACGAGACTCCCATAGCCGGTATCGCCTTGGCATCTACCGGCAATAAAAATCTGCGTTGGGAAACAACAACACAAACGAATGTGGGCGTGGACTTGGGATTCTTCAATAACTCACTCACCATTAATTTGGATTGGTATTTGAAAGACACCAAGGACATGATTACAGCGCCACCTGTGCTGTCAACAGCCGGCGAAGGAGCCGCTTACCTCGCCAATACTGGCGACATGCGGAATATGGGTGTTGAGGTGAATATGAATTATAATAGTCCCGATTACCACGGTTTCTCTTGGTCAGGAAATTTCAACTTGGGACACTATAAAAATAAGGTAGTCAAACTCAACGACTTCGTCAACTCCATTGGCGGTGACGTACGGTTGATGGAAGGGCAACCGATGGGAGTGTATTACGGATATGTGGCGGATGGTATCTTTAGTACCATGGAAGAGGTTGCCAACCATGCAGAGCAGACCGGAAAAGGATTGGGACGTATTCGTTATCGTGACATAGACGGAAATGGACTCATCAACGAGAAAGACCAATGTATCATCGGTAATCCGAACCCCAATGTATCCATGGGTCTGAATCTGGATTTCAAATACAAAGGGTTGACACTTTCCATGTTCTTCTATTCGGAGTTAGGATTTGATATCATTAACTCGACGAAAAGACAACTGCAGTTTATGAGTTATGGTGACCGCAGTTCAAACAGAAGTGCAGATATTCTGAACGCATGGTCACCTGAGAATGTAGATGCCACCATTCCTGCTATCAGCGCAACGGATGTCAACAACGAAGTACGCATGTCTACTTACTATGTGGAGAACGGCAGTTATTTGAAACTCAAGAACCTAAAGATAAGTTATGACCTGCCTCAGAAAGTGCTCAAACCGTGGCATTGCCAAGGTCTGAACATCTATGCGCAAGTGGAGAATGTATTCACCGTCACACGTTATTCCGGTCTTGATCCGGAACTGCCGTTGGGCGGATACGGAGCACGAGTGGATAACGGTCCCTACCCGCGAAGCCGTAATTTCTCTATGGGATTAAATATAAGTTTTTAACATTTGAGTGCATCCATTATGAAATCTAATAAACGAATAGTTTTTATATTGAGTACAATGCTCCTTTGTACTTCATGTAGTAAATTGCTTGATCAGGCACCTTACGGTGCTTTTACGGCTGACCAACTGGATGACCAGTCGGTAGAGGGACTATTGGCTGCGGCTTACGCAGGATTGAACGCGCACTATTTCGGTAACAACGAGGCATTTGCCGGACCAAGTACCAACTGGATTTTTGATGTACGATCCGATGACGCCTACAAAGGCGGTGGAGCGGTTACAATGGAGGCAAATATCCATCAGCTTGAAATAGGCGTTATCAATAGCGACAACGTCAGTCTGGAGAACAAATGGCAGAATGATTTTTATGGAATTACGCGCGTACACAAGGCTATGAAAGCATTGGACGAAATTGAGGATATTTCCAATCGAGAGCAAATGATGGGCGAATTAACCATTCTGCGTTCCTGGTTCTATTTCGACATGGTGCGTATCTTCAAGCATGTGCCATACTTCCTTTATACCGATGACCCCAGTAATGTCAGAAATGATGTTTATACGCAGGATAGCATCATGCGCATGCTACAAAAAGATTTGGTCAAAGCCTACGAGACAATGGACGAGAATTCGCTTTCTCCGGCACGTTTCAACCGATATACTGCGGCTGCTTTGATGGCTAAAATCAGTGCACAAATCAGCGATTGGTCCAATGTGGAGAAATATGCGGAAATCGTTATTCAGTCAGGTAAATATGAATTATATCAGAATTATCTGGACATGTCCAAGATTGAGTTCGAGAATCGTTATGAATCTATCATTGCTCTACAATGCGTCGTCACCAGCGATTTTGGTCAGGTGAATTGGTCCAATCTGCTTAACACAACCTATTCGGAAGGTAACCTTTATGGCACAGGCGATGATTTCTTCCTTGCCTCACAAAACTTGGCAGATTGCTTCCGTACTGATGCCAATGGACTGCCCTATTTGGACGAAGATTTGGCCCCCTCAGGAGACGGTAACCGCATGAACGGGGGCTACCGGGGGAACATAGACCCTCGTGTAGATTTCACCATGGCGAGGCTCGGATTACCCTTCCGTGGGCATCTCTATACCCGCAGGTGGTGCCGGGCTTATGATACATATGGAGAGTTTAGCGGTAAGAAATGGTTAGTAGAACCTGAAAACGACCAAATGGTTAAAGGATTCCCGTGGGGAGCCAGCAACCTCAATTTCATCTTCCTCCGCTATGCAGATATTATTCTCCTGTATGCCGAGTCATTAATTGAGCAAAACAAAAACCTGGATGTTGCCCGTCAGCATATCAATATGATACGAGAGAAAGCTTCCCGTTCGGTGGATCCATACTACTCGCCGGTAGATGTCAATCCGATGATTAGCACCTATAAAGTAGGCGAATATCCCGCTACAGGATGGACACAGGATTATGCCCGCAAAGCACTGCGTATGGAACGACGTATAGAATTGGCGATGGAAGGTCACCGATGGTTTGATCTCTGCCGTTGGGGAATTGCAGTGGAGACGATGAATGAATATTATCGGACAGAGTCTGAACTGCGTTCTTATCTACGAGGAGCTACACTCTCTGAGCAGAATGTATATATGCCGACACCTATAGATGAGGTGCGCACGGCAGACGGGCTTTATAAATGATGAATTGATAAATGATGATTGATATATTATGAAAAACTATGCGTTGTTACTGATAGTGCTGGTGTCGGGATGGTTAGTCTCATGCAACACCGTAGAACCGGAGATGTCCGCCAGTGCCGATAAAAAGAAAGTATCTAACCTCCATTACACCAACGAGGGAAGAACTGTTTATCTCACATGGGACATAGATGCAGATTCCACCATGTGTGGAGTGCAGATTGCGCGCAATGGCGAAAACCCGATTAATGTGGATGGTCTCATTACATCCTATACAGTGAAACACGTCACTCCGAATCAGGATGTCCTTTATACGGTTAAAATACGTTATAAAGACTCCATCGTCTCGGAGGGTGTGTCTGTGCGCGTACACATCAATTACAATCTGCCTGTTTATGCCGGCTACGTGATGAGTGTTGGGTCAATAGCTGACCTGCCCGACGATGATGAGCGGGCTGCTGCCGAATGGTTCGACCGCACGTATGTACAGCAGAACCGAGGACGCTTTATTCCGATAGGTGAGGTGGGCAACATCAACTTGGACGAGATAGCGTGCCTATGGATACATATAGACCGCCAAGGTATGCCGTTAGGATGGCAGAACCTGACGGGAGGCTATAGCGACCCAACCTTTGTGAGTAACCTACGGGCATACGTAGAGGAAGGCGGTAATCTATACCTATCGACACACGCCACGCAACTAGTGGTCGCCATCGGCCGTATCACGGAAGCGCAGCGACCTGTGGAGTTCTCCTCCGGTCAAGGCGGATGGGGTGCCGACGTATGGACGATGAATGCCTATTTGGGTGCCGGAGACTCTATCAACTACGATCGACGGGGACATGCATTCTTTGAAGGCATGAAATTGGATTACTTCAATAACTACAAGTACACCTCCTTCCCAATGGTTTCTGCCGGTGTCCGTGAAGACCATAACTGCTTATGGAACCTAAAGGATATCAAGTTCACCACCGGATCGAACGACATTCGCAAATGGGAGTTGGCTACCAAGTCAACCGCCCTCGCAACATGGGGACAGAACACCTCACTGAATTACTTGGGACTGGTAGATTTCGCCATCTCGGGGGACTATCGTGGACGTATCGTGGCAATGGGATTGGGGTGCTATGAGTGGGCTAAACAGGACGGTAACAGCTATCAGTACCAGATTGAAAAATTGACCGAGAATATTATTGAATCACTGCGTAAATGATAATTGACAAAATGACATATACTTCCTTCGTACATCGTGCATTAGCCCTTTGTACTTTGCTCTTTGTCACTTCATACCTTTCTGCACAGGTGTACATGCCGCTTGAGATCCGAAACGGCATGACGCAGGAAATGACGAGTGGCATGCAGGTACCGGTACATGGTTTCCGCACACCTATCAGCATACCTGCAGCAGTAGGGAACGGATTCCGGACAGACGGCTATTCCAGTTATATTGAGATGCCCATCAACGGACTAATAAAGAATAATGCTTTAGGCGTCAATATGCGGGACTCTGTGGTATCAACTCTGACCATCAGTTTTTGGTGTGCCATTGAGACTTACCCGATGATGACAGTGGGCACGATGACGCCCGCCGTGCAACTGTATACGGATATATTAGGCAATATTGACGACAAGAAGCATACCGGTTTTGCCTTCCAACTGAGCAACCAAGGACGATTCCGGTTCCGCTGTTATTCAAGCGGATGGGAGGTAATGTGCGATGGCGGAGATACTAAACTATGGTGGAATCAGTGGCATCATCTAGTGGCTACCATCGACGGATATAACCAAGAGATACATTTCTATGACAACGGCGTTGAGGTTGCCGGTACGGGGTGTATGTACGACGCAACCATCGGTGAGAAAGATCTTGTGATAGGCAAGAGCGTTAACGATACCGTGATGGATGGTATGTTCAACCTCAACTATTTCAATGGTATCATTGATGAGGTTCGTATTGACACAGGAATTTGGGCAATGAGTGATATAGCAGCGAGTGTGCCGCAGCATGAGGTGGATTTCAATGTGCCGATGGAGGCATACGCAGAGGACTTGTGCCGCCCTCGATACCATGGCATGCCCTCACAAGGTTGGACCAACGAGTCACATGGTATGGCATATAATGATGGTAAATATCACGTCTTCTTCCAGAAGAATGGTAATGGTCCTTACATGGCGCGGCTGCACTGGGGACATATATCTTCACCCGATTTATGCCACTGGCATGAGGACGTGGTAGCGCTGATGCCTGATCAGGACTATGACATCAAGGGATGTTGGTCCGGCTGCATTGTTCGCGACGATGAGATAACGGGAGGTGAGCCATGGGCGCTATATTCCGCTATCGGCAATCGTGAGAGTTTTAATGCCGAGAATCCCGACGATGGCAGCCACTGCGAACTTATGTTTGCATCGCCCAAAGACCCTGCGCTCAGATATTGGCATAAACAGGCACAACCCGGGATTTGCTGTTCTTTCCGTGAGGACTTCCGTGACCCCTATTTCTTCCGCGCAAACGGTCGACCCTATATCATTGCCGGATGCAGTAATAACGGATTAGGAATAGCGACACTGCATCGCTACGAGGGGAATAACAGGTGGAGTAGTGACGGTGATATATTCTTCAGTGAAGGACCATTGGCTGATGCTGGTAACTTCTGGGAGATGCCGAATGTCACACCGTTCGGGGACAATCGTTGGGTCTTTACCTGTACCCCCATGGCTACTTCCTACGGTGTACGATGCCTGTATTGGATTGGAGGCATTGATGGAGCCGGACATTTTAATGCTTGGCAAGGACCGCAGACTATCGAACTGCCGGGTATGGCGAAGGATGGATTCGGATTGCTCTCACCTACCATCTTACAGAGGGATGGACGTACCATCGTCCTGGGTATTGTGCCCGATAAAGCCAGCACCACACTCAATTACACTGCCGGATATGCGCATCTGTACTCCTTCCCCAGAGAATGGAGATTAGACGGTGAAGGGAACTTATGCCAATCGCCTTTCGAAGGTCTATTCGCTCTTCGCACACCCGAGCGCGTGGTCAAGTCCTCACTTCATGTGACGGAAGATACTATCATCAATCTTGCTCCTGTGGAGGGACGTTCCGTAGAGTTATGCACCTCCTTTATCATAGGAGAAGCACAAGTAGGATTCACGCTTCTCAAAAATTCATACGGAGGCATGCATGTCTATATAGACCCGACGGAGCAAAAACTGATTGTCGACATGACCTCCATTGGTCGACGTGCTAACGACATAGGAGTCTTTGATGGGGTCTATAGCAGCATCATACCATCAGGATTACCTCAAGGATCCACATGCAAACTGGATGTTTTCTTCGACCACTCCATTCTGGATATCTTTATTAATGACCGATATGCCACATCCATCCGAGTCTTCCCGTATGACTATACAGCCAACGGTTGCGAGTTTTACGTAGAGGGCGGCGAAGCACAGATTACTTCCCTTGAAGCATATGGTTTGGGCGAGATAACCCATCATTCCTTAACGGATGCTGAAGATATTCAACAGGACGATCCTGCATTACTTATTCAGGGCAAGGAGGTATATTATGATGCGTCTGCTCCGTCTATACTCCGTGTCTATGATAACGTGGGTCGTCTTTTGCAAGCGCAACCTGTGCAAGGAAAAGGTTCTATCACCATATCCGGCAAAGGGTATGTGCTTGTCAGTCTCTCAAACACTATTCAATATATTACAAAAACTGCAATGATATTATGAGACATACAACGTTACCCATCATTTTTACAGTCTGTACCTTATCTCTCAGTATATTGCTCAACGCGTGCAAGGCTTCTGCCAAACAAGAAGAGCCGTCTCAGCCGGAGACAGGTGACAACCAATGGGATAACCCCACCGAACTTCCCTACGCAGCGGAAGAGCAGATAGCCTTTTTGTCACTCTACGCTACCCCCGAGCAACTCATCGCGGAAGGAGATGACGATGAAGCATGCGCATGGATATGGATGCATGCCACCTTTCCCAATGCTATATTCTTACCTTTTGAGCAGATTAAATCGCATACCCTGGATTCCATTAGAGTCCTATTCTGGTTGCGAGATGTAGAGACCGGTAAGATTGAGGATGTGACCACCATCCCGGAACCGGCAAAGGCAGCAGCAGACGAAATAACCGAGTGGTACAGGGCGGGAGGTAATATCATCCTTTGGGGACATGCGGTGTTATATATTGAGAATCTGGGCAGACTGCCCGAAGGTACTTACACAGATTCCAAGCATGAATGGTCATGCGGATGCAGCACCGGACACCTCGACTTAGGGCATTGGCTGATGTCGGTACAATTGTTCCCTGGAGGAAAATTCAAAAAAGACCATTCAACTCATCCGCTTTTCAAGGATATTCCTATCTATACGGATAATAACATAAGGGGATTTATGGTAAAAGGTCCCGGATGGACAGAAGACCATAACTGCGTTTTCTTTAATTATCCACACGAGATAACAGGACGCAGCTGGCAAGCTGAAATATGTTATACACTCCTCAAGGATTACTATGGTATCACTCCGCTTGCCACGTGGGATTCGCAAATATCATGGGTGTCGCAACTTAACGTATACGAACTAAAAAAAGGTAATACGGACTACCGTGGTCGAGCTATCTGCATTGGCAACGGCGGATGCGAATTTTCTATGAAGAATTATCGTCAGGTAGGCACAGACGGTGATGGACACCCCGTTTATGAGACATCCTCGGATCTCTCCGTACATCCGCATAACAATATGTATCAGGATAATATTTTATTGATGGCACGCAATGCTATCAACTATATGCGCAATGGAAATGAATAACTACAAATCCTTTCTTGGTACTTTGTACTTTGTACTTTGTACTTTGTTCATAGCTTGTTCAGGCCATACTAAGACCGACGAACCTACCCTGCCGCCTGTGCAGCAAGATACAACAAGTGAGAATACACCTCAGGCAGTATCTCCTACCCTACGCCCCGAGCAGTATCGCCCGCAGGTGCATTACACTCCTCATCATAATTGGAGCAATGACCCGAATGGACTCTTCTACAAAGACGGCGTGTGGCATCTTTACTATCAATTTAACCCGAACGGCATTGAGTGTGATTTCGGTGGAATGAGTTGGGGACATGCATCCTCTACCGACCTTATGCATTGGCAGGAAAAGAGTCCTGTGCTCTATCCCGATCACATGGGAGCCATGTACTCAGGATGTAGCGTCGTGGATAAGGACAACAAAGCCGGCTTCGGATACGGAGCGGTGCTCGCTTATTATACGGCATCAGCAGAAAAACAGGTCATCTGTCTTGCTGTCAGTACAGATGGAGGGGAGACGTTTAACAAATATGACCATAGCCCTATTGTACCCTCTACGGGCTTAGTTAACTTCCGTGACCCCAAAGTGGTGTACGATCCCCATCGTGGACGATGGACTATGCTGGTAGCCAGAGGTTGGGATTTGGGTGCTGAGATATGGCATAGTTATAACCTCATGCAATGGGATTTCGACGGCATCTTCCGCGTCAATATCGAACGCTGCAACATGAGTCAGTGGGAATGTTGCGACCTGATGTATTTCGCCGAGGCGGACAAATGGGTGGCAGTGGTCAGTATCAATCCAAACGGCTATATCACGGGGTCATCAACGATGTATTTCGTCGGCTCATTCGATGGTGTCACCTTTACCCCCGACAACGATGACTATCCCCGTTGGTTGGACTACGGAGCCGACTGCTATGCCGGTGTTACATTCGATAATGCACCCGACGGTCGTAAAGTAATGATTGCATGGATGAACAATTGGGATTATGCTCCTTTGTGCCCCCCTACAATGTGGAAAGGCGCTTACACACTGCCGCGCGAACTATCCTTGCGACAGATAGGTTCGCATTGGGTATTGTGCTCTGAGCCTGTTAAAGAGTTGGATGCTCTGGCAGGAGCATGGAAAGAGGCAGCGACCGCAATGGAGAACATAGGCGGTGACTATGCCGATGCATGGGAAACGAAAATCACGTTGTCGCTTTCCAACGATGCTACCATCACACTCTCCAATAAATACGGAAACAAATATGTCATCCGCGTGGATGCCCAACAACGTATCATCTATTGCGACAGAGGCGGCAAAACGGGAGAATTCAATTTCAGCACACTCTTTGCCGTTCCTTCCATGAGCGCACCAATTGAAGGAAACGAACAATATATAACGTTGGATATTGTGGTGGACCAAAGCAGCGTAGAACTATTTGCCGGAGAAGGAAGCACTTGCTTCACCAACACCGTCTATCCACGTAGCATATATCGCAACATAACGGTGGATGGTGAGGTACAAGAGATGAAAGTACGAACGCTCGAGACAATCTGGAAACAATGAAACATATTTAATTTATAAGTTTTTTATCCTATGAAAAAAGTTTTCTTATTTATTGGTCTGTGCTTCTGCATGGTCATACAGGCCAAAGTAGCATTTTTAGTGCCTGCTGCTGATACAGACATTCTATCAATGCAGTATGAGCATTATGTGACAAACGATAACGGTATACCACGTCAGTGGGAGCAAAGTCCCGAACGACGCGCATGGAACTGGTTCAACGAATGGTTTGTTGCTTCGGGTGAAGGACAGTTTATCTGCTTGAACGATTTGGCGAATATCCCATCTGATATCCACACCATCTGGATATATGTGGATAGAGTCGATTTTAATACCGACGCCTTCGATGCCTTGTTCGCCGGTCATATCAACGAGCTGCAGGCTTTTGTCAACAACGGAGGTTCTCTCTTCCTCTGCAAACAAGCCACACGGCTAGAGAAAGACCTTGTTGGCGCTACCGATAGACAGGGACAGGTCATAGTGCCCGACTATAACGATGGCAACTACCAGGGCGCAGCTACTTGGGGCGTCGACTATCGTTTTGAGTTCCCCGATGATGTGGTGTGGTCGAATGCTGAACATCCTGTCTTCAAATACGCTCCCTACAAAGACGATAATTATGCCGAACTCATTTGGACAAACGGGGGCATGCTCACCGACCATAACTGCGGCTTGGGCATTGGTGCTATGGATATGGATAGCGTGAAGGATGTAACCGGATTGACCGCTTTCCAGAACCGCAACCATTGTAAAGTGCTTGGCGCATGGGCAAACGGTGAAGGATGCCACTACGGGGGAGTCATCGAGTTCCTGCCTACCGCTAACCGAACGGGAACAGTGATAACCATGGGCTTGGCTGCCTATTCGTGGATTAACAACAACGCTGGTAACGGTTGGGTGAACACACAAGTGATTACACGCAGTACTCTTCGTTATCTGGAGAGCCTCCATACAAATGCAGGCCATGCCTCAATAGCCTATCTGCTACCCTCCTCTATTCCCTCACTATCAGGTTGGTACGATGGCGAACAGCCCGAATACAATGCGGCTGTGTGGTTCCGTGATAACTATGTCAATACGGGGAAAGGACGCTTCGTCAACGTAGAAGAACTGACTGACCTCGTGGCGAAAGGAGTGACTACCCTATGGGTCAATATCGAACGTATCGGTATTTCTACTGAAGACGGATTACTCATCGATTACCCCAATAAACTGAAAACCTACATACAAGCCGGCGGTGATGTGCTGCTTACCAAGCAGGCCACCTACCTTGCCTATTCCATGGGACGTATCGACTATGCGCCGGCGTTCAACTCCTCGCCCGATTATACCACCGACGACCGCGGACAACTCCGCTCCATCCAAACAGTCATGGGATTGAGTGATTGCGTGGCTGAAACCGATCGCTTGGATATGAGTGCACACCCCATATTCAACAATATGCTCTGTTATTGGGATACCAAGAGCATGTTCTTCGTTGCACCGGAGTGCAAGAAAACCTATGATTATTGCTCGTGGACCGACTATTTCCGTGCTGCGGAAGAGGATACGCACTATGATAACTGCCTGCTGCAACGCGTGAGAGATTTTGAAACGGATTGGCATGCGACACTCCTCGCAACACAAGGCGGTATAGGCGATTATTGCTTTAGTAATATCATCCTCTTCAACGCTACCGAGCAATGGGCAGGACGAATCTTGACCATCGGATCCGCGGCGTACCAATGGGGAACAAGTAATAATAATGTGGAGCGTCAGAACTTGACCACACTGACCGCTAACTGCCTCGCATGGCTGGCAGGCGAAACGGCAGAGGAACAACTTTACACCCGCGATGTGACGATTGGCGAATATGGCACCATATGCTTTGACTATGCTGTCTCAGCAAACAATATATCCGGCGCAGAGATGTACGAGATATACTCGTTTGACCCCACCGGAGACTCTGTCATATTAACTAAAGTAAGTAGCATGGAGCCGGGTAAACCCTATCTCTATTATGCAACGGATTCTCAGATTCAACTTCGCTATAACGGTATGCGCGAGGAAGCCAAACAGCATAACGGACTCATCGGTTTTATTGGTTGGACAGAAACAGATACACACACTGTGGAAGAAGGCTATTATATAGTAGACGATAATATGTTACAGAGGGTAGATGCGCAAAACCCGGCCGTGCTATCACCCCGATATGCCTATGTCGACATAACGGCTATTCCTGCCTATGTGGAGATGCCGGAAGCAGACTATAAGATGATAACCTATAGAGCTAATCCTACCGCTGTAGAACAAACCTTCAGCAATGATATGCAGACCGGCATATATGATTTATTGGGACGCAAAATACTTGCTCCTGAAGCCCCGGGTATATACATCATCAATGGGCAGAGAACTTTTGTCGCCGTACCTTAATACGATATAATTGTTGCAAAATATGCTATTTTTGTTGCGCTGCAACATCAGTGGCATATTTTGCAACATGCGTATTTGCGTACGTGCATAGAATATTGTATTTTTGCAGCGTGAAAACTATTATTAACCCTTAATTTATAATGCAATGAAAAAGATTTTCATGTTATTTAGTTGCGTAGCGTTTACATTGAGTCTTTCGGCGCAGGTATATTATCTGCTACCCAATTCCGCTGGATGGAATAGTGAGGCTGTGAACAATGTATACGACAATCCTTCCTCTCAAAATCAGTTGAAATGGGAAACCAGCGACGGTGATGTTTACCAATGCCCTGAGCGGCAAGCATATGAGTGGTTTAAAGACACCTACAACAGCGGTGCTCAGAAAGTCATCACCTTCAAAGATCTCACCGATGGTCGTTTAGCCGCAAATGGCAATTTATTTGACGATGTAAAGGTTCTTTGGGTACATGTGGACCGTTATATGACAATAACGGAATTCGATGCTTTATTCCCCTCTGATGTACGCACAGCTCTCTCTAATTACGTGAAAGCCGGTGGCAACTTGTATCTGTCTACCTTTGCGGCTCGTTTGGCATTCTTAATGGGACGTGCTCCCGAACCCGGATTCTCAGAGAATAATGGATTTGGAACTTGTAATTTAGATGATCCGTGGCGCATAAAGGCTCGTGCTTACAATGATGATGAAAATAACATCTACAATATTGACAATCATGAACATGCCATCTATAAGTACCTGAATGAAGGAAACCAATATGTGGATAACTATCGCTTTAATATGCAAAGCGGTACGCTCCGTACAGATCGTAACTGCGTATTTGGAATGGATTGGAATAGTCCGAGTAGCCAAAACACTTTTGAAAACAATAATACCGCAAAGGTTTTAGCAGGTTGGGGACACGAACACGTTATTAACTGTGCCGGATTGGTAGAGTTTTATCCGGTAGGTGATTGGAAAGGTACTATCATTGCGAATGGTCTCGCAGCTTGCTCATGGGCTGCATGCAACCAATCGGTCAATTGTGTCAAACTGCTTACTAAAGGTGTCTTGGATTACCTGTCTATTACAGAAACAGGATTGGCTTGGAACACAGAGACCGTTCCTGCCGCAGGTGCTATCAATACGCAACACATTATGACCGCTCATGCCAATGCTGGCTTTACAATCCGATATGGAGCTGATGACCCTCTTATTGCTAATATCGGAGATGGTGACGGAAACATCTATTACAATTATTTCGGCAATGCTTCCTTTACCGCTACAGCTACCGGCGATGGTTGGACGGCTCCCAAAAGTACCACGGCTACTATTAACTCTGTTTCTATCCCTGTCAACGGCGGCGACCAGAACGTGAAATTCGCCTATGTACTGCCCTACTCAATGCATACAATGGCTAATTATGACAACGAAGAAGGGCTGCGTCCTGACTTCGAGGCTGCCAACTGGTTCTACCAGCAGTTTATCGTAGGCGAAGTGGGCGGGCAGCATGGCTGCTTTGTGCGCCCGTCTGACTTAGGCTCACTCAATTCCGCCATCAAGGTGCTCTGGATCCACAATGACCATGTGGGCAAAGACTCGCAAGAGTACTACAATGACCTCGGAGGCGATACCTTCCGCGATAACCTCGCTGCTTTTATCAATGCGGGCGGTAACGTGTTCGTCTCCAAACAGGCTACACGCCTCATAGGCGACCTCTCACGCAACGACTATCCCTCGTATAATAACGGAGGATATGACAACCGTGGACCATGGCGCGTCGCTAATAAATGGAACCTCTCTGATACGGAGATTGACCATAGCACCCATGCCGTATATGCCAATATGGGCACGGATACATGGATTATGGCAAATGGTCGGCACACCGACAATAACTGCATTTGGCAAAACTTTGCCGCCTATGAATCAAATGACCCGCAACGTATCCTGCAATATGAAGCAGATCATAACTGCCGCGTGCTCGGTGCATGGGGACACTATGATGATAATAATGTCGTAAGCCCGTATATAGATTGCATCGGACTCGTAGAGTATTATCCGCAAACGGCAGGGCAGGGCACCATCATAGCAATGGGCTTGGCGGCATTCCATTGGGCTAATCCTGTCGATCTGCTAAAGAACTTCACACGTGACATCCTCTATTACCTCAATATTGACGCAGCCCCCGGATTCGTATGGGAAGTTGCACCAACCAATGGGTCAGTAGGTTCGGAGCAACTTGTTCAAGTAGAACACAAGGAAAGTGAAATACATTGGACCAGCAGTGACGAGGATGTGGTGGAGATAGTGGCAGATCCTGACCATGCGGATAACCCCGAATACAAGAAACTGATTCTCAAAACAGAGGGTACAGCAACTATTACTGCTACACGCTCAGGTGACGGCTATAAGTTACCCAAAAACGCGACAACAACTTATGTGACCCAAACTATTACCGTTACTAACTCCTACACCCGTAGCGGTTTAGTAGCGGATAGCTACTACACTATCTGCTTACCCAAAGCAGCCACCTCCTATTCCGGAGCACAGATGTTCAGAATAGCGGACAAAACCGGGGACAATGGTATTGTGATTGAAGAGGTTTCTTCTATGGAAGCAGGTATCCCCTATATCTTCATGGCAACAGCAACAGAACTCACTGTCAACTACGATAATGGAGCTCAAAGTGCTGCACAAAGTGCTAACGGTCTCGTTGGATATATTGGAACCTCTGCTATGGATTTGTCTGCAAATACGAACTACTATATCTTGGCACAAAATCAGATATGGCAGATAGATGAAACGGTCAAGATTCCTTCCTACCGTGCATATATAGATATGAGTGCTATCACTTCTACACCTGCTGCAGCCGGCAGAATGCGTTATGTGATCAGCAGTCGCAATACCCCAACAGGAATGGATGAACTCAATAGTGAGGCACCATCCAAAACAACTAAGATACTTCACGATGGACACCTGCTCATCCGGCAGGGTGAACACGTGTACAATATGCAAGGACAAATCGTAGAGTAAGAGATAACGGCTAATAGAAAGGAAAAATACTATGAAAAACGAGTATATTCAACCGCAAACGTCGGTATTTCAAGTTGCTTTGACAGTTTCTCTTTTAGAAACCAGTGCTACCCCCAAAAATATTTATGTGGGAGGCGTAGTATCTACCATCTCAGGAGATAGTGAG
>CAMHEP010000016.1 GCA_946184195.1 uncultured Bacteroidales bacterium
AAAAGCTACCAGTGCCGCCACCTCATCTGCCGTTCCGAAACGTCCGGCAGGTATCTGTTTGGCGAGTTCTTTCATATCCAGGTCACGAGTCATGTCGGTCGAGATAAATCCCGGTGCGACAGCATTGACCGTCACCTTGCGTACAGCTACTTCCTTGCTTAGTGCTTTCGTTGCACCGATAAGGGCTGCTTTGGCAGCACTATAATTCACCTGTCCGCTGAGTCCGCTTATGCCGGAAACAGAGGTAATATTGACGATACGACCATGACGAGAGCGAACCATCTGTTCAATCACGGCACGGGTCAGATAATAAAATCCGTTGAGCGTTGTATCCACCACCCGATGCCATTGGTCATCACTCATAAAGACCATCAGGCTGTCGTCCCGTATGCCGGCATTATTGACCAACACGTCTATACAATCATCCGGATGAATAGTATACCAATTATCCAAAGATGTTCGTACCGCCTCTACATCGCACACATCAAATTCCATCAACTCCCCAACACCTCCCCGGGATTCAATCTCGTGCAAGACCTGTTCGGCGGCTTCGCGACTACTGCGATAGTTGATAATCACTGCCCATCCCTCTCGACTAAGACGCATGGCAATGGCTTTACCTATGCCGCGGGCAGCACCTGTGACTAATGCATATTTCATAGTTTGGTCTCCTTCTCCAATAAGTTTTTCACGCGCTCCAACATCTCAGTGTGAGGTGTATCAGCAATAGGTCCGGCTACACGCCGGATAGCATCATACCAGCAGCGCGTACCACATGCCAGTTTATCCTTGATGGCAAGCAGGTCGGTCGCCTCTGCCATAGCAACAAAGAGTATCGCCATCACCTGATAGGTGTTGTCTATCACCCGAGCACATAGTTCTGCACTGTTTGTACCCATGGATACGATATCTTGATTATCGTTGTTATTCGGGATTGAATGGACATAATTAGGCATACTGAGTGTTTGGCTCTCCGCTGTTGTACTGGTAGCGGTGAACTGGCATGCCTGCATACCATAATTGAGTCCGAGTACACCGCGGTTGAGGAAAGGCGGCAGAATACCGTTGACACGATCGTTCATCAGGTAGTTAAGTTGCCGTTCCGCCGTCATACTGAGGCGCGTCATCACCATCTTGACCTTATCCTGCTCCAACGATATATAATCGCCGTGAAAATTACCTCCATGGTAGACGTTCTGTGTCTCAGGGTCGATAATAGGATTATCGCTGGCAGCATTTAGTTCGTCTTCAATGATACGTCGGGCAGTAGCCAACGTCTCGTCAATGGGTCCGAGTATCTGGGGTGTACAGCGCAGGCTGTAATAGGCTTGCACCTTATCTTTAAAGACCTTCTCCTCACGGTGGGCATGGTCATAGAGGGCATGCTCACGTTGTTTGAGACATTGAGAGCCCTCAGCTATACGGCGCATCTCGGCTGCCACACGCTCCTGACCGTCATGATGGCGACAGTGCTGTAAGGGTTCTGCCATCCAGTCATCGTACGAACCGGCTATCTCATTCATCCATACGGCAGCAAGTGTCGCATAACGCAACAGTTGCTCGGCACGCAATTGGTTAACAGCCGCAATACCCGTCATGACAGAAGTGCCATTGGTAAGGCTCAGTCCTTCGCGGATGTGGATAGTGAGAGGTTGTAAGTCGTTCTCGCGCATCACCTCTGCCGTCTCGTGCCACTCATTGTGATAATGCACACGCCCTTCGCCAATGAGGCAGAGCGCTATATGCGCTAATTGTACCAAGTCGCCACTAGCACCCACGCTGCCATGCATAGGAATGAAAGGGCAGATACGACGATTGATAAAAGCTTCCAGCAGTGTGACTGTCTCCATGTGTATACCACTCTTCCCTTGCAATAACGAACCCAACCGTGCCATCATGGCTGCCATCACCCATTCATCAGGCATTGCGTCGCCCATGCCGGTAGCATGCGAGCGAATGATATTATATTGTAATTGCTCAAGGTACGCGTCATCCACACGCCATTGCGCCATAGGACCAAAACCTGTGTTGATACCATAGATGACTTTATCGGCCGCGAAACGCTCAAGGAAACGGTAGCACTGCTCCACCGCCATTTGTTCCTGATTGCTAATTGTTACCTGATCGCCACGGTAGAGTACATTTGCTATCTGATTGATTGTAATTACCACGTTTATATATCCTTTCCTTGTTTCCTAATAGATGCAAATAAAGGCTCTCTGCCCTATTTCTCCATTTTAGCCCGCAAAGGTACAACAAATAATCCAAATGTGCAAGATTTGTAACATTTTTTTTGCAGTTATATAGCCTCAAATAATTGTTCGTCTTAACCCCTTCAAAAATGTTCCACGGCAAGGACGTCTCGGGGACGTGACGGGGACGTGACGGGGACGTGACAAAAATATTCCACGGCAAGATGACGACTCTATATCGTCAGCCAAGCGGATGAAAGATATCCATCCCGAACGCATGAGTAAAGGGGTCCTGAGTGGCGAGAGAAGAGTTTAAAGGCTTAGAGGATGTAAGGGATGCAGGCGTGTCCAGCAAGAAACCATCCTGATAGAGCAGCAAAATACGGTCGCTGAGCGCGAGTGCCAACTCGAGTTCGTGAGTAGAGATAAGGATAGTCTTATCTTGGTCATGCGCCAAGCGTCGCAGCAATTGCAAGACCGTGATACGATTGGGCAGGTCGAGATGCGCCGTGGGTTCATCCAGCAGAATCACCGACGTATGTTGAGCCACCGCCTTCGCTATGAGCACACGTTGCCTCTCACCGTCGCTCAACATATTAAAATAGGCATCCGACATATCTTCTATGCCGACGCATCGCAGTGCCTCATCAATTGCTACACGGTCAGCATCGCGGAGTGCACCTGTCAACGACAGATACGGATAGCGCCCCATAGCGACCACATCGCGGACAGTGGTATTCTCCACCCCAACCCGTTCCGTAAGAACCAGCGAGAGGTAACGTGCCCGTTCATTAGGCGAAAAAGTAAAGATATTGCATTCACCTGAGAGAGGAGGTTGCAAGCCGGCTAATGTGCGCAGTAAGGTGGACTTACCGACACCGTTTCGACCAAGCATACAAACCATCTCACCCTTGAGAAGCGAGAAGGAGAGGTCACGCTGAACCATTCGCACATCGGTACCACGACGATAGCCGATAGCAAGGTTATTCGTATAGATAGACACGCTGGACACGACGAGAGACGGATGTAAGGATTTCGTAGGTGATAGTATGCAGTTTATCCGCTAACTCCTCCAAACGAATGTGTGAACCGAATATCTCTGCTTGGTCACCGGGACGTGCATCCGTACCTGTGACATCAACCATCGCCTGGTCCATGCAGACATTGCCTACCACGGGACAACGCTGACCGCGTATGTAGACCTCGCCGCCATAATTGCTGAAACGACGGTCAAAACCGTCGGCATAGCCTATCGGGATAACGGCAATACGACGGTCCTCCGTGAGTGTTGTATGGCGTCCGTAGCCGATAGTCTCGCCTGCAGGTACAGTCTTGACAGAGAGGATAGTGGTCTTGAGTTCGCACACATGACGCAGTTTCGCTCCGGCGAACGAGAATCCGTATAGTCCTATGCCCAAGCGGCACATTTCGAACTTATAATCAGTGAAACGCTCAATGCCGGCAGAGTTGAGGATATGGCGCCATACGTCATAACCAAGTCCCTGCTGAAGTGCAGCGGCACAATCGGAGAAATAGTGTATTTGGTCAAGTGTGAAAGCATCAAACTGCGCCTCATCACTACCTGCCAGATGGCTAAAGACAGACTTAACACGCAGCGCATGCTGACCTGCCAATCGCTCTGCTAAGATTGGGATATCCTCGCGGTAGAAACCTAAACGATGCATACCCGAATCAATCTTCACATGGACAGGATAGTGCTCCAAGCCTTTTTTCTCCGCTGCCTCAAGAAGGTCTTCTAACACAGCGAACGAATAGACATTGGGCTCCAGATTATTCTCCATCATCAGGTCAAGCGCGTCGGTCTCGGGATCCATGACGATGATAGGCAGTGTGATACCTGCACGGCGCAGTTCGACGCCCTCGTCTGCCACTGCTACCGCCAAGTAGTCCACCATACCGCAACGCTGCAACGCACGACTGACTTCTACCGAGCCGGCGCCATAGGCAAAGGCCTTGACCATGCAGGTCAGTTTCGTATCCTGACCAATGAGTGAACGGAAATAGCGCACATTATCGGTGAGTGCCGTAAGATTAATTTCCAGCACGGTCTCGTGGGTTTGTTTGAGAATACGCGCAGAGATTGTCTCTTCATCGTAGCCAAGAGCTCGCATCACAGCGGCACAAGTACGCACATTCTGGTGCGTAGGGTCCTCTATCACTACAGGGCAATGGCGGAACAGAAGCATCTTCTCCTCGCGTTTCTGCTCCAGCGAGATAAAGTTCTCGCCATGCTCCTCACCGATATAGGTAATCACACCGATAGTGGGCTGGATGATAGGCTCCAGCTTTTCCATCTCGCCGGGTTGAGAGATACCGGCTTCAAAGATAGCCAGTTCTGTCTCGTCCGACAGGTTCCACACACTGAGCGGCACACCGATTTGGGAGTTATACGACTTAGGCGAACGTGTGATGCGGAAATCATCCTTGAGCAACTGATAGAGCCACTCTTTCACAACCGTCTTACCATTCGAACCGGTGATTCCGATAACCGGACCGGTATAGCAACTGCGTTTATAAGCTGCCAATGCTTGCAGAGCCGCTATCGCGTTCTCACGAACGAAAGCACGCACACCACACTGTTTCAATTCAGGGATATAGTTTGCGCCATCGTTTTTGTCTGTACGGATGGCAAAGAAAAGCGTCTCGGCAGCACGGTCGCGTCTCAGTTCACGCGAATCCGTCAACAGTGTACTGATATTGAAATCCGTTTCGCTGAATTCGGGACATACTTCCACTTTGGCAATGTCCCTTAATACTGAACGTATCTCACTGACTAACATTTGTCTTCACTTTTACGCTCAGGGGCAGGCATGATAGCCATCAGCAGTATATAGAGTATCAATCCAGGGAATGCCGCCATGCATACACTAAGCACCGCATAAACCACACGGATAATCGTTGGGTCAACCTCCAAATATTCACCTATTCCGCCACACACACCGGCGAGAATCTTATCGTTAGAGCGTCTGAGTTTCTTAACATCCATAGTCGTATAAAAATTAGAATTGTGACGCAAAATTACAACTTTTTTACAATATATGCAAATTTATTTGTGTATTCAAAAAAAATGTACTAAATTTGCACGCTTTTTCGTGCGTGCACTACTATAAATAGGTAATAGAGCGGCTTATGCACGGGAGAGGCTAATAGAATGTTTAACCCTTTTAACTCTGCCCGCCTTGACTGCATTGTCCACGGGACAAAAACGGAGACGGCAGAACCAATCAATCTACCACAATGGCAGAAAATTTATCACTCCAGAACTTCGACTGGGATGCCTATGAGAAAGAATCGAAAGGCATACAAAACGAAGAAATCACCAACAAGTATGATGCTACCCTGAGTGCCGTTAAGGACAACGAAGTTGTTGAGGGTACCGTTATCAGCATCAATAAACGTGAAGTAGTAGTGAACGTAGGCTACAAGTCGGACGGTATTGTTCCCGCAGCTGAGTTCCGCTACAATCCTGACCTGAAAGTAGGCGACAAGGTGGAGGTATTCATCGAGAGCCAAGAGGACAAGAAAGGTCAACTCGTGCTGTCGCACAAAGAGGCTCGCGCTAATCGTGCTTGGGATCGCGTCAACGAGGCTTGCGAGGCACAAGAGATTGTTACCGGTTACATCAAGTGCCGTACGAAGGGCGGTATGATTGTGGATGTACTGGGTATGGAGGCATTCCTTCCCGGCAGTCAAATCGACGTTAAGCCCATTCGTGACTACGATGTATTCGTTGGTAAAACAATGGAATTCAAGATTGTCAAGGTTAATCAGGAGTTCCGCAATGTGGTTGTTTCGCACAAGGCTCTCATTGAGGCTGAGCTCGAAGCACAGAAGAAAGAAATCGTTAGTAAGTTGGAGAAAGGTCAAGTACTTGAGGGTACCGTTAAGAACATCACCAACTACGGCGTATTCATCGACCTCGGCGGCGTAGACGGACTTATCCACATCACCGACCTGAGCTGGGGCCGCGTAAGCGATCCGAAGGAGATTGTACAAATCGACCAGAAGATTAACGTGGTTATCCTTGACTTCGATGAGGAGAAGAAACGTATTGCTCTGGGTCTGAAGCAACTGACTCCGCACCCATGGGATGCTCTCGATCCTAACCTGAAAGTGGGCGACAAGGTACACGGTAAGGTAGTTGTTATGGCTGACTACGGAGCATTCGTAGAGGTAGCTGAGGGCGTTGAAGGTTTGGTACACGTCAGCGAGATGAGTTGGAGCCAGCATCTGAGAAGCGCTAATGACTTCCTGAAAGTAGGCGATGAGATTGATGCTGTCATCCTTACCCTCGACCGTGAGGAAAGAAAGATGTCACTCGGTATCAAGCAGCTAAAACCGGATCCATGGGAGAGCGTAGAGAAAACCTATGCTGTCGGCACACGCCACTTCGCTAAGGTTCGCAACTTCACTAACTTCGGCGTATTCGTTGAGTTAGAAGAAGGCGTTGAGGGTCTGATTCACATCAGCGACCTGAGCTGGACCAAGAAAATCAAACACCCGAATGAGTTCACCTCTATCGGTGCAGAGATTGAAGTTATCGTTCTTGAGATTGACAAGGAGAACCGTCGTCTTAGCCTCGGTCACAAGCAACTCGAGGAGAACCCTTGGGAAGAGCTGGAAGCTAAGTTCGGATTAAACAATGTCGTAGAAGGAAAAGTACTGAGCGTTAACGACAAGGGCGCTGTCATCTTATTGGAAGACGGTGTAGAAGGTTTCTGCACTACTCGTCACCTCCAGAAGGAAGACAAATCGCCGGTTAAGGCAGGTGATACCTTGGAGTTCCGCGTTATTGAGTTCAACCGCGACGCTAAACGTATCTTGCTCAGCCACCTCCGCACATGGGAGGAGCCCGCAGAGAAACCTGCAAAAGAGGCTAAGGCTAAGAAAGAGGCAGCACCCGAGCTTCCCAAGATGGAGAAGACCACTCTGGGTGATCTCAGCATTCTGGCTGATCTCAAAGCTAACATGGAAGCAGAGGCTGCGGCTGAGAAGCCCGCTAAGAAAGCTCCTGCTAAGAAAGCAGCTAAGAAAGAGGAAGAGTAATCCTTCTCTCCTATGCGAAAAGAAAACCGCAACCCGATGGGCTGCGGTTTTTTGTTATGATATGCCGTCAAGGCATGGGGTGTTATAGAGCAGCACACTTCATACGAAGCCATGCGGCAACCTCCTTGTCCAACAACGGAGCAACAGCCGTCAGTACACGTTCGTGATAGGCATTAATCCATTGACGTTCATCCTCCGTGAGCAAGGTGAGGTCAATGAGTCGTGTGTCGTAATGACAGAGGGTGAGGGTCTCAAACTCGTAATAGTCTTCACCCGTCGTCTCGGGCAGAGCCTGCTCTACCCTGCGGGTCACCATCAGGTTCTCTGTACGTATACCCCATTTGCCGGCACGATAGATACCGGGTTCATCGGAGAACACATTGCCCAAACGGATAGGGTTCGTGTTATTATCCGTTCGTATGTTTGCCGGGCCTTCATGGCAACCCATAAAGTGTCCTACGCCATGTCCTGTTCCGTGACCATAGGTGATGCCCTCCGCCCACATATATTGATGAGCCAGAACATCCAATTGATTACCGCGTGTTCCGCGAGGGAAACGTGCCTTAGCCAATGCTATATGTCCTTTGAGCACCAGTGTAAAGTCGCGTTTGAGAGCAGCGGGTATAGCCGCAGCATCACCGATCCACACGGTACGGGTGATATCGGTAGTGCCATCCAGATATTGCCCACCCGAGTCAAGCAATAGCACCCCGTTTCCCTCTATAGCAGCGCAACCTTCAGGAGTAG
Organism: uncultured Bacteroidales bacterium; assembly: GCA_946184195.1. GTDB lineage: Bacteria > Bacteroidota > Bacteroidia > Bacteroidales > Paludibacteraceae > Colicola. The sequence goes on from CAMHEP010000016.1 coordinate 8,007, forward strand.
CGTGATAGTGAACGATTGCTCCATTGCCATTCCATCCGGGGATGGTGCAGAAGGAATCGTCCGTATAATTAGCCCCCATACGACGGAAAGATTGCAGTTTATCCGCCAATGTTATTTCCGTTTGGGGAGAGAGCATTGCTTCTGTCTCCAACCAATAGAAGAATCGTTCCAACGCCACAGCATCAGTAAGCATGGCGGTACGTTCGCCGGCTATTTCTACCTCGTTTTTCATAGACATCATCACCTGCACCGGACTGGGAGTTGCGTTGACACGACGTGCAATAGAAGGATTGATAGCCTCGTATAGTGCCTCGTTGACACGTGCTCCGTCATAGAGGACTCCGTGAGCGGTAAGTGTATGCAGATAATCGTAGATTGCCTCATAGTCACGCACCTCAACACCTATACGGCTGAGGTAAGCACGAGCGGCTTGGTCCAATTTGTCGCTCGCAATAAAGAGCGTGGCACATTGCTGCTCCACGACGGCATAGGCAATGACGCACGGCGTATAGTCTACGTCCTTGCCACGTACATTGTAGAGCCATCCTATCTCATCCAGTTCTGCAATGATGAGTGCATCGGTACGACGTTCTTCCATTGCCTCACGTACACGTTGTAATTTGGACGCAACCGACTCTCCGGCAAAGCGCTCTTCATATTCATAGAGCACACTATCGGGAATAGCAGGACGATCCTCCGTCCACAGCGGTGCTATGAGGTCGACGCTATGCAGCACCAAGCCTCCGTCCTCCAAGTCATGCTTTAAACTATTGAACGCATTGACAGAGTACATCTCAGGATTGACACCTACTGCGCCATCATGCAAGTTTGCGCATAACCACATAGGGATAGAGGGGCAATCAATATCGCTCTCACGCATGAGGGTAAAGGTAGAGCCTTGCAGTTCTGCCTCTGCCTGAAGATAATAGCGTGAGTCTGTCCATAGAAGAGCCTTATCAAGCGTAATAACCGCAGTTCCACTCTCCCCAAGGAAACCGCTTATCCATGTCATCTCTGCCCAATGGGGAGCCATATACTCGCTGGCGTGCGGGTCCGTACCCGGTATAATATATGCCACTACTCCCTCACGACACATCGACTGACGTAAGGCGACTAATTTATCCAATACTGTCATCATTATTCTATTCTTTCTTATTAACAAAATGAGGGGTCGCAATAGCTCCCCCTCTTAAAATAAATTACATTCTCTCCGGCACCTCTATTCCGAGAAGGTACATAGCTCGTGCTATCACTTTAGCCACCGAGGCACTCAGTATCAGACGGAAGCGTCTTTTTTCATCATCCACCTCGTTGAGTATGGAGTAGTCGTGATAGAAGGAGTTGAAGTCACATGCCAGTTGGTAGGCGTAGTTGGCTATCACAGCCGGTGAGAAGTCATCGCCTGCCTGCTTAATCACAGCGGGGAACTCCACCAGTCGGCGTATGAGTGCACGTTCCTTATCGTTGATGGCAAGAGCATCAAGTGCGCTAATATCTCCCACATCCGATGCCTTACGCAGCACCGAGCGTATACGGGCATAGGTATATTGTATAAATGGACCGGTGTTACCATTGAAGTCAATTGACTCCTCGGGATTAAAGAGCATGTTCTTACGCGGGTCCACCTTTAGGATAAAATATTTGAGAGCACCTAATCCCACTATACGGGCAATATTCTTCTTCTCTTCATCCGTGATGTCAGGCAGCGTATTGACCTTGTCTTTGCTTATGTCCGCCGCATCGGCTATCATCTGTGCCATCAGGTCGTCAGCATCCACAACGGTACCTTCGCGCGACTTCATCTTGCCATTGGGCAATTCCACCATACCATACGAGAAATGCACCAGTTCCTTACCGAAGGGGAAGCCCAGTCGATCGAGCAAGATAGACAGAACCTTGAAGTGATACTCCTGCTCGTTGCCTACCACATAGACCATCTTGTCAATGGGATAATCCTGGTAGCGCAATTTCGCCGTACCGATATCCTGCGTCATGTAGACGGATGTTCCATCGCTACGCAATAACAGTTTTTCATCCAGTCCGTCAGCCGTGAGGTCTGCCCATACGGAGCCGTCCTCGCGACGATAGAACTTCCCTGCCTGTAGACCTTTCTCCACCTCAGCTTTTCCCTCGAGGTACGTGTTACTCTCGTAGTATATCTTGTCGAAAGATACCCCCATCATTTTATAGGTCTCGTCGAAGCCGGCATATACCCAACTATTCATCATTGCCCACAACTTACGCACTTCTTCGTCGCCTTGTTCCCACTTCAGTAACATAGCTTGTGCCTCTTTCATAAGTGGAGCTTCCCGCTTAGCCGTCTCTTCCTCCATCCCGTTTGCTACAAGCTCTGCCACCTCGCGTCTATATTCCTTATCGAAGCGCACGTAGTAGTCACCAATAAGATGGTCGCCCTTCTTACCGGACGACTCAGGAGTCTCTCCATTGCCGTACTTCAGCCATGCCAGCATGGACTTACAGATATGGATACCACGGTCATTGACGATATTGGTCTTGACCACCTGCCATCCGTTAGCCTCCTGTATGCGAGCTATAGACGATCCCAACAGGTTATTACGCACATGTCCCAAGTGCAACGGTTTATTGGTATTCGGGGAGGAATACTCCACCATCATCAACTGATTGCGTTGTGGCAGTTGGCCATACGCTTCATCACCAGCGATAGCGGATAGTTGGTCTATCCAAAAACGAGATGAGACACTGAGATTGAGAAATCCTTGTACTGCGTTGTAGCGTTCTATCACCCCACTCTCTGCTACCAAGTGCTGCCCTATCTCATCCGCCACCTGTGCGGGTGCCTTGCGGGCAGCTTTCACATAGGGGAAGACTACCAGTGTGATATCCCCCTCAAACTCGGGACGGGTCTTCTGCAGCTGTATCATTCGCTCGTCAGCATCAATGCCGTACAGTGACTTCACTATACGTTGTACCTGTGAGGTAAGTAGTTGTTCTAATTGCATAGATTATTTATTGATTGTCTATATATTTGGGGTACTTGCGGAACCAAGACGAAATCTTCAGCCGTACCACACCCCAAAGTGCTTCAGAGAATATGCCCCCCGACATCTTACTGGTACCGAGGGCACGATTAACAAAGATGATAGGTACTTCCGTGAGACGGAAACCGCACTTATAAGCAGTAAATTTCATCTCAATCTGGAAGGAATACCCTTTGAATCGAATCTTATCCAGTTCCAAGGTCTCAAGTACACGCCGGCGATAACATACGAATCCGGCAGTGGTATCACAAACGGGTAATCCCAATACCATTCGCACATACTTGCTTGCGAAATAGGACATGAGCACACGACCTATAGGCCAATTGACCACATTGACCCCGCTGACATAACGACTTCCTATCGCCACATCCGCTCCGCTGTTGGCGCAAGCATCGTACAGCTTGAGTAAGTCTTGCGGGTTATGGCTGAAATCAGCATCCATCTCGAAGATATAGTCGTAGCCATGTTCGATTGCCCAAGCGAAGCCACACAGATACGCAGTACCTAAACCCAACTTACCCGATCGCTCAACGAGAAAGACACTATCGGGATAGGTATGCATCATTCCGCGTACCAAGTCGGCTGTGCCATCGGGCGAACCATCGTCTATAACGAGAATATGGAAATCCATCGGCAGATTTCTCACCGCTGTGATGATATCTTCGATGTTCTCCTTCTCATTGTAGGTTGGGATAATAACCAATCGTTCCATAGTTATAGCGAGCTAAAAATTATTCTTATTCATTTTCTTCTTCGTCATAGTTAGACACTATGTCTTGCTCTTGGCGACGGAAGTTACGGTCAGGCGGCAACACCTCGTCCGTGAGATGATAGATAGGTCCGGCACACAGTCTGTCCAGCGCACGTAGGAAGATATCCCGACCGGGCTCCACGCCTATTTCTCGTAATGCATCTGCCACCGTGTTGTACGCCACCATGGGGTCGTTATTCTCCTGCGAGAGGTGACAGAGCCATATGTTACGCAAGCCCTCGTGATAGTTTCGCTCCAGCAGCTCCGCACACACCACATTACTCTGATGCCCACGTGGTGAGAGGATACGCTCCTTGAGATAGGTGGGATACGGGCCGTTGAGCAGCATCAGTTCATCGTGATTAGCCTCGATGACCAAATGGTTAGCCGTACGTATGTATGCCTCCATCTGCTCGTTAGGCTCTCCACAGTCGGTGGCAATCATAAAACGCTGACCATAGAGGTCAATGACATAACCGACGCAGTCGGTAGAGTCATGACTCACCCCAAAGGTGTTGATAGTCATCTCACCTATGTGGAACGGTTCACCCTTTGTGAAATAGCGTCGTGCCGTACGCAATTTCTCACGCACACCATAGTTACGGTCAATACCCTCATGTATCTCTGCCGTAGCGTAGATAGGCACATGCACACGCTCACCCAAGGTGCCGACAGCACGGATATGGTCTGCATGGTCATGCGTGACCAGCACACCGCGGATGCAGTGGAAATCCAAGTTCATCTCGCGCAAGTGTTTCTGGATAGTACGCACAGAGATACCGGCATCTATCAAGACACCGGACTGCTCAGTGCCCAGATAGTAACAATTCCCGCTACTACCACTGGCAAAACACCTGAATATAACCGTTGGTTGGACCATCATATCATTCAACCTACAAAGGTACTGCTTTTTCGCGAATTATGCAAATTTATTTTTTGTTTGTCAGTCTGCGCCGTAGATAAAGTCCTTTATTTCTTCGCGGGTCACACCCTCTCGGGGTATAAGCAGAATCGTGTCATCTCCTGCCAAAGTGCCCAATAAGATTGCCGAACCTCGACTATCCAAGTTGTATGCCACTGCATTGGCAAATCCGGGACGTGTCTTGACGACTGCAAATTGTCCACAGAAATCCAACGACAAGGTAGACATCTTCATTAGGTCGCTATCTATACCCAGCACCCGTTTCTCCACGACAGGATTCGATGGCACTACATATTTGAAGTTGCCATCCTCCATCACTTTTTTCTCTGCACGGAGGTCTTTGAGGTCACGAGACAAGGTGGCCTGCGTCACATCCACTCCCTGCAGACGAAGTGCTTTCGTCAACTGCAATTGGTTCTCTATAACCTGAGCGTTGAGTACGTTGACTATCAATCGTAAGCGTTTAACTCTTTCCATAGTTAATTCTTTTTAGTGATTATTCCCGACGTCTCATTCGGCAATACCGGCTTCCGACCACGAGTCCATCGTTGCCTGCGCATCTTTGAGTGCCTGCTCCTCACCGACCTCATATTCTTCCAAAAGCAAAGCAGCCAAAGCCTTTGCGTCGAAGTCACGACCGTCACACACCTGCTGCCAGAGATAGGCGGCCGTCTCGTTCATTGTAATCATCTTGTTGAAATTGATTTGCTCCACACTCTCACCTACCAGAATGAACTCATTTCCCAGAGGGCGTAGCTTGAATCCTTTTTTTGCTTTCATAATTAATGCTTTATATTAATGTAAAATCTTATATATCAACTCTTTCCATAGGTCAGCATCCTTTGCCGAAGGGTTGTCAATACCCTTAAGCCTTGCATCTGTCTCGCGGAAATATCCGATGATGCGAAAGGTTTTACCGGCATTATAGCGACGCGCCGCAGCGGCATAGTCCTTCACAAAATACGGAGATACTCCCAAAGCCGGTGCGGCCGCCCTGTCAGACTTATCTGACAAGTAGTGGTAAATCATCAGATTAGCAAAGAAATTATAGAGTATTCCCAGTTCTTTGACCATAGGATGATCTTTAGACGCGGCAAAGTATTGCGTGATACGGTTCGCCTTAAGGCTGTCTCCCTTGATGAGTGCGTCCTGCAGTTCAAAGACGTTGTAGTCCTTGCTGATTCCCACATTGCGTTCAACCATAGCAGCGTCGATAGTGGTCTTTCCCTCGGGCATACCATCAATGAGTTTACCCAGCGCTCCTACGATAGCTGTGAGGTCAGTACCGAGATGTGCTGCGAGTAGTGCCGGCACATTGGGTGCATAGGTCAGTCGTGTGCCGTCGCGTCTCGTCAAATGACGCTCCATATAATCACTAATCCATTTCTCCACCTGATAATCGCGCAGCCGATCCGACTGCATCAGGACACCTCCCTTCTTCTCAAACGTCTTCCATACTCCCAAACGTTTGTCGGGATTGCCGTATTTATAGCAGATGACCAATATCGTATCCGGCTGTGGGTTGTCCATGTATTGTGCCAAGGCTTCCCACTTCTTGATAGCCTGCGCCTCCTTGATAATCACCACCTTCTTGCCCCCCATCATTGCAAATCCACGGCTCAATCCAATGGCGGGAGCTATGTCTGCTCCCTGCAGGTCCTTGCCGTAGAGGATAGTCTGGTCAAACTCGCGCGCCATCTCGTCCAGCGCATGAGCGGCTATATAATCGCTCACACTGTCGATATAATAGGGCTCCTCGCCACACAACATATAGACGGTGGCATACTTGCCGGCACGCAGGTTGGTCATTATCTGTTCGTAGGTCATGGTGCTTATTTATCAAAGAGGTTACGCAGATAGGGTTTCTCGTCGCGATGGTGCAACAGTCCGTCCAGATTGAAACGCACCAGCAATTGCTGCTGATGTTGCAGTTGGTGCGTGTCGTAGTGCATATTCCACGAGAAGTAGAAATTGACAAACGATGAGCGATAAAGATATACGAAGAAGTCTGTACGGTTGTATAATCGGGATTGGTAAAAGGGGTCACCCTGGCACATCTTATCGCCTATATCGCCACGGAATGGTTGCAAGTTATCGCCATAGTAGAACACGTTCTTCACACCTAACAGCCACCAGTTGGCATATAACTCCACCATCAGTCCTTGCGGCTGATAGGAGATACCATTGCGGCGGTCACGTGCAAAGCCATAGATATAGTTCACACGCAGTGCCAACGAATCCATAGGAGAGGTCTGCAGGCGAGACTTAATAAAATAATTCATATTCACTCCTATGTTAGGGCTCACATTCAGGTCGTCATAGAGCGACTCATTCGGACCATTCTCGTCGGTGCAAGCCGTATGGTTAAGATGGGCCATACCTCCTACGGTCAGCCATTTATAGCGGAACTCACCGTCAATGACAATACGGAACATCTCCCGACGAGTCCAAGTGCGGGCTCCGCGCCAGTCGCACATCATCGAGACATAACCGCGATGGTCCCGATAGGAGAAGAGTGCTCCTTGGATATTCGGATGCATGTAAGTCACTGAGTCGTACATCAGCCAGTCGGGCAAGGGACGTATTCGTTGTTCATAGGGTATAGCACCCACTGCCAGGTCAAACCCACGATAGAGGTAGCGGTAATATACCGTCGGATCAAACTGCACATCACTCCAGTTGCCTCCCAATCGTTGTGTATATCGCACACCTCCCATGAACGAGTGCTGTCCGCCGGCACGGTCGAGTATTCTGACCCCGATAGAGGGCGAGAGACGCGTATTGAAGATGGTTTGAGGAATCTGGTAGGGGGCTTCATATTCGCGGTTATCGAAGTAGGTTACGAAGTCCACATCATAGATGAACCTCACGCGTTTCTTCTCCAGTTGCAACTGCCGTGCCTCGTAGGCAGTGTCGACAGCCACCATGCGTGGATGACGGCTGTAGCGCGTCCAGAAACCCTCGGCGACGACACTATCTGCAGCCTGCCCCGCGGGCTCCTGCCGCGTTGCTTGCTCCGCTGTCTGCCCCGCTGTCATCACCGGCAACACCAACGAGAACACCATTGCTATCAGTGCTATCCACTTGCGCATACGTCCTATCATTCCAATTTGCAAAGGTACGACAAAAAAATGAAAGTAACAAAAAAAATAGAAAGAAAGTTGTTATTAATAAAAAAATACAACCGGTAAAAAGGATGGCGGTAGCCAATATATGTCTGCTGTATGTCGTGTAATTGGCAAGGGAATGACTAAGAATGACTAAAGATGACTAAGAATCACTAACACGTCGGAAGTGGCTCGCCTAGAAAAACTCGCACTGCGAGTTTGAGCGGCTCGCACTTCCTCCTCTATCCTCGGAAAGCACAGATCAACTGCTTACTTTCCTCGGATGGGAACCATGCGGATGAAAAAAGAAAATGGCTCCGCTATTTGTCGGATGAAGGTTTCTCTTCCTCCTCTATCCTCGGAAAGCGCAGATAAACTGCTTACTTTCCTCGGATGGAAACCATGCGGATGAAAAAAGCGGTTTGTCAAGTTGGTCAAGATGGTCATGCAAAAAATTATAAAAAAAATGACATGAGAAAAGTGAGAATTGTGAGAATTCTTAGCCACGGAGGGGTACGATAATTTATCAAAATTCTCACTTTTCTCACTTTTCTCAGTGCAAAAATTTAGATAATCCTTTGCTCAGCCAGAGGATTGGTTCCTCCGTATAGATAGAGGGAGTCGATTGTTGGTACTGCTTGTCAAATGCATCACGGACATCCTGCTCGTGCAGTGTCAGTTTTAAACAAATAGTCATAATACAGACAACTTAGTCAGCCGTTTTTTTGCTCTTCGTTTTGAGAGTTCATCACTTTCTCGGGGAAGCACCGAAACTGTCCACTATCCAGTCTCAAATTACTTTATGGTCTATCATGTTTCCATTGACGAGTCTCAGAATCATAAACTATAGATTCCACGGAGAACGTACAATAGTCAACATAGCACCTATCATGCCAATGCTCAAACATGTCTATTATCCTGTATTTTTCCCCATCTTGAGATAATTCATAAAGAAATAATCCTTTGATAACAATTGTTTGACTCTTTGCATCGAACAAGATGTTATACGCCATGCACGCTGTATAAAATATTCGTCGTCTATGTCCCTTTCCCAATCTAATGAGCCATTGTCATCTCCCATGATAATAGACAAATAAAAAGAATAAACAATAATTCCTTCATATGATTCAATAAAGTGTAACACCTAACTATGGTTTTTGTATGACGAATATAAACTCCTTGCAAAATTACTAAAATAAATAAACATAAGCAAATTTATCTGCAAAAAAATAGATTATGTAAACTTTGGGAGCCTGTGATGACATTTTCACAATTAGCGGAAGCCATTATATGCCGTTGAAAAAGCAGTTAAAAGAAGGGCACCCGCCAAAAACGGGTGCCCTTCTCCTATATTCAGACGCTATGCGTCGTTAATCTTCGTCATCGCCGTTGAGTGCGGCATCGGCAGCTGCGCGTGCAGCCTGGATAGCGGCATACTCCTCGGCGTTGTGAACCGATATCTTACTGAACTCACGCAGACCAGTACCGGCAGGGATGAGGTTACCGCAGATAACGTTCTCCTTCATACCCTCGAGGTAGTCTACACGGCCTTGGATAGCGGCCTCGTTGAGGACCTTAGTGGTCTCCTGGAACGATGCAGCCGACATGAACGATTTGGTACCGAGGGCGGCGCGGGTGATACCTTGCAGAATCTGGCTGGCAGTAGCGCACATGGCGTCACGAGCGACAACCAGTTTCTTATCACGACGACGCAGCGATGAGTTCTCATCGTGAAGACGGCGTGCGGTAACAATCTGACCGGCTTTGAGCACCTCGCTTTCACCGGCATCGGTCACCACTTTCTTACCCCAGATACGGTCGTTCTCGGCAAGGAAGTCCATCTTGTCTACCACTTGTCCTTCGAGGTAGCGTGTATCGCCGGCATCCTGAATCTCGACCTTGCGCATCATCTGACGCACAATAATCTCGAAGTGTTTGTCGTTGATCTCCACACCCTGCAGACGGTAAACGGACTGAGCCTCGTTGACGATATAATCCTGCACGGCGGTAGGACCTTGGATAGCCAAGATATCGTCAGGAGTGATGGCTCCATCCGACAGGGGTATACCAGCGCGAACATAGTCTCCCTCCTGAACGAGAATCTGCTTACTGAGCGGAATGAGATAACTCTTCACTTCGCCGAGACGGCTGGTGATGGATATCTCGCGGTTACCACGTTTAATCTTACCGAAGCTAACCTCACCGTCAATCTCAGCCACGATAGCAGGATTAGACGGGTTACGGGCCTCGAAGAGTTCGGTAACACGGGGAAGACCACCGGTGATATCGCCTGCTGTACCGAAGGCACGTGTCTGCGTGAAGAGCAGGTCACCGACCTTGACATCAGCACCATCCGGGTGAACAAGCATAGCCTTAACAGGCAGGTTGTACGAGCGGAGGATATTACCCTCTTTGTCCACGATATGGGCGGTAGGCATCTTGGTCTTATCCTTGGTATCGGTGATATGCACCTCTTTCTTACCTGTTTGCTCATCAGTCTCAGTCTTAGCCGTCACGCCCTCAATAACATCTTGGTAGCGTAACTTACCACCGAGCTCGATGACGAGTGAAGCCTTATAGGGATCCCATTCGCAGACCTGTTGTCCTTTGTCGTACTCCTGCCCCGGAGTGACGAAGAGTTTACTTGCGTAGGGGATATTGAAGGTAGTGAGGACAACACCGGTTGTCGGGTCTACGAGACGGAGCTCGTTGAGACGGCTGACCACGATGGTCTCACCGCTATCAGTGGTGATAGTACGCAACTCGTCTATCTCCACGCGACCCTTGCGGGGCAAAGCATAAGTATTCTGCGTAGCAGCGTTACCTGCGACACCACCGGAGTGGAAAGTACGCAGAGTCAACTGAGTACCCGGCTCACCGATAGCTTGTGCGGCAATGACGCCGACAGCCTCTCCCTTCTGTACCATTTGACGAGTAGCGAGGTTACGTCCGTAGCACTTAGCGCAGACACCATGTTTAGCCTCGCAGGTGAGTACGGAACGAATCTCCACTTCCTCGATACCTGCAGCCTCGATAGCCTCGCAAGCAGCCTCACGGATTTCCTCGCCGGCGGCAACGATGAGGTTACCGTCCATATCGTGGATATCGTGAACCGAGACACGTCCCAAGATACGCTGTGTGAGCGTAGCTACGACATTATCATTCTGCTTGATAGCACGTGCAGTCAAACCACGTAGCGTACCACAGTCCTCCTCGTTGATGATGACATCGTGCGATACATCGACAAGACGACGGGTCAGATAACCGGCATCGGCAGTCTTCAACGCCGTATCGGCAAGACCCTTACGAGCACCGTGGGTAGAGATGAAGTACTCGAGCACGGACATACCTTCTTTGAAGTTCG
>CAMHEP010000017.1 GCA_946184195.1 uncultured Bacteroidales bacterium
TGACCCGCTCTTCCAAGCCACAACGTATACCATGACGGATAATCTGCAGAATGTGGGAACATTGTGGATGATAGGATACAAGGCTATCAACATGACCAACACGCTTATTGGGACATTGGATGAGAGTCAAACTGCGAACAAGCAGACCCTGGGTGAAGCCTATTTCATGCGTGCCCTCCTTCATCTTAATATGGTGACACTTTACGCAAAACCCTATTCCTATGGACGCGATAATATGGGTGTACCTTTGCGAACAACAATGATTACGGATGAAACAAAACGCAACTCAGTTGGCATGGTGTATGACCAAATTGTAGCCGACCTCAAAAAAGCCTCTGCTTTGTTGGCTACAGAGTCACGTGGCAATGCCGGCTATCCATGCAAAGATGCAGCATTAGGGTTGCTCAGCCGTGTCTATCTCTACATGGAGGATTATGACAATTGTATCGCCATCGTGAATGAGATGCTGGGCTCAGCTTCTCCCGCAAGCAAACTGGATCCGGATTTATCTACCTATTTTGCAAACGCCAAAACCTCAAAGGAAACACTCTTCTGTATCGCCCACGAGATGATAGAAGATAGAGGGCAGAGTTCCATTGGCTCTATGTACAATAAGGACGGAGGCGGTTGGGGCGAAGTGTATCCGTCCTTCCCGCTACTCGCCCTCTATTCCCGCTACCCGATGGATGTACGGTATAGTGCCTTTATCCTTCCTAAGTACAAAGATGATGCTGCCCCAAGTACTACCTACAAGTTCTATATTCCTAATGGCGAAACGGGAACCGTTAAAAAACGTGATGTAAAAAAGGTGACCGGTTACTATGATAGCGCTACGGATTCCTATTATTTCTTCGATGAAGGCGTCAAATATACTATCGAAAAACGGCTCGTTCAGGGAGAATATCCGGAGTACCACGTCAACTACAAGGGAGAAGATTTACTCATAATGTATTTGCCCGAGAATATGGATACGCGAGAGACATATCCTAAGTTCTATGTGAAAAAAATTGGCTATCAGGACGGAATACCCACCCTCTCATCGCCTGTAGTTCTCCGCTGGGCTGAAGTCATTCTCAATCGTGCTGAAGCGTATGCCCGCACCGGAGAAGATGCCAAGGCATTGGCAGACGTGGATGCCATTCGTACCCGTGCTGGTATTCCCGCTTCCGGACTCTTCTCATCGAATATGCATGGATACACGAATGTCATTGATATCGTTATGGATGAACGCCGACTTGAACTTGCCTTTGAGGGACACCGTATGTTCGATGTCTTTCGCAACAAGAAGAATATGAATCGCCAATATCCGGGTGTACAGGAATGGAAAGAAGTACTTTATACTGACCCTCACACCCAATATCCGATACCAAATGGCGAATGGACAGTCAGTCATATTACGCAAAATCCGGGATATTAATATTCCACTAAATACCGCTATACAATTACTAATCAACTAAATTTTTACTATTATGAAACTAAATTGGAAAATTGCACTTATGTGCGTTCTCGCAATCGCAATGGTTGCTTGTAAAAGTAAGGATGAGCCTGAATCCGGTTCTCAAGGTGGCGGACAGTCTGATTATAAAAGTCCTATTAGTGTGAGGGATCAATCTGTCGCCGATTGGGATGCCTTGGATCAATCTAAGGTAAAGAAAGCTGTTTGTCCTGAGTTGCCTTATTTCGCTGGTTTAAAAGAGGCTAAGGTATATGCAGATGCAGTATGTATTAACTTCATGTTGACCTTTGACCCTGAAGCTATGCAAAGCCACACGGATGTGGATGGTATACATGTGTACATCAATACCGATAATAGTGACGCCACAGGTGGATACTGGGATTTGTTTGCTCCGATTAACGGAGGTAATATTGATATCTTGCTCGAAGGCGCCCTCTGGGATGCTGACGGTAACGAGCTTTCTTATGCTCCCAGTGTAGAACGCTGGAATGGTCCCCTCAATGGTGAAGGATGGTACTGGGAGCCGGTACCTGCTTCCACCGGTGTGACTGCAAGTCAATTGGTTGGCGATAACATTGTAGAGTGCCGTATCCTTAAAGAGTTGGTTCCTGCCAAATGGGACAAAGATGCTTTTGAAATAGGCTTTGATATCTACCAGAACTTTGAGCCTGTAGGTCTACTTCCTCAAAGCAACAGACCGGATGGTGAAAATATCGGTCGTGCTCTGAAGATGTACGTGGAATTTGACAAGTAATATCAAAATCAAACTTGTATGCAAACAAAAATTTGGATAATAGCCTTCGTCCTGTTATTGGTGGCGTGCAAAGGAAATAAATCGTCAGAACCGGATGTCCCTGAGGTACCGGATCCTAAAGGCACAATTTATTTCACTGAAACAGATGAGCAGATGTGTAATCCGGAACGCGGTTTTTATACCCAAAAGTATTACACCACTGCGGATTTAGAGGATACCGTTTCTGTTGAATCTATCATCAGTAGCAGGGATAATAGTCATGTGACGCTCTATCTTCACTCGTATTATCTAACCGATTATATTGAGAGTGATATCGCACAAGCGTTCTTGGATCGCATGGATCGGAATATGAATGCCCTGCGTGCAGGCGGTGCTAAGGCTATATTGCGGTTTTCATACAAGTCCAATCATAGTCTTGACGACAAACCTTGGGATGCTAAGCAAGAATGGGCATTGAAGCATATTGACCAAATCGCCCCCTATCTGATGAAGCATGCTGATGTGATTTATTGCGTCCAGGCAGGCTTCATCGGATCATGGGGTGAATGGTACTATACAACTAATTACCAGCAAAACCCATCCAAGGATTCGGGCTATGAAAAACGTTGGCCGGTGGCAGAACGTTTGATGGAAGTTGTACCTGCTGACAGGCAGATTTGTTTCCGTCAGCCGCAGTTCAAGATTCGCTACCTCCGTACACATGATATGGCAGTTTCTCCCCTGACGGCAAGCGAGGCGTATCAGCCTACCATTAAGGCTCGTTGGGCAGGTCATAACGACTGTTTTGTATCTTCTGTTAACGATGTGGGTACTTATCATAACGACGAGGAACGAGCCTTCTGGGCAGAGGATACCAAATATACCCTCATGGGAGGCGAGACTTGCGAAGAATGTGAGTACTCCAATGGCGAGAACGCTGTCCGCGAGATGGAGAAATACCATTGGTCCTACCTCTGCAACTCCTATCATCCAACTATACTTGCCTCGTGGGTAAATACAGGACATTATGATGTCATCAAACGCCGACTTGGTTATCGTTTTGCACTCGACAAGGCTTCTTTCACTCAGCAGCCCAAGGCAGGTGAGAAATTCGAGATGAGACTGACGCTGCACAACTCCGGTTTCGCAGCTCCTGCAAATAAACGGGCTGTTGAATTGGTGTTCGTCAAGTCGGGTGAGCATACTCAAAAGTATGTGTTCCCGCAGACGGCTATTGATCCGCGTTTTTGGTTGCCAAAGCAATCGCATCAAGCGCTGCTCCTGTGTAACTTGCCGAAGGATATGCACGGCGAGTATCATGTGTGCCTCAATCTGCCGGACCCGTATCCGTCGCTCCATGATGACCCGCGATATAGTATTCGTCTGGCGAATACCAACATGTGGGATCAGGAGACCGGCTATAACTATCTCACAACCGTGACTGTTGACTAAGTAACCCAATGAACAAATAAATGAACCATACGGCGAAGCAGATTGTTCGACCGTAGGGAGATTAGAAATAGTAAATGACTAAATCGTAAATGGTTTTATGAAAGATAAACTTTGGCTTCTCTTTATCCTCATCACTGTGGTTACTTGGGGTGTATGGGGTGCTTTCTCGGGCTATCAGATTCAGCATGGTATACCTGATACGGTAGTCTATATCGTATGGGCATTGTCCATGATACCCTGCGCCCTTGTGGCACTCATTATCAACAAGGGTAAATTCCTCTGTGATGCCAAATCGGCTCTCTTGGGATGTACGGTGGGATTATTAGGTGCCGGCGGACAGTTGGTACTCTTCAAGGCATTAACCCTTGGTCCATCGTATATCATCTATCCTTTTATCTCGATGTCGCCCGTGATAGTCATTGCTTTGGCTGCCCTTTTTCTCCACGAGAAAGCTACACGTTGGCAGATGGCAGGTATTATTGTTGCCTTAGTCGCTATTCTCTTGCTCTCGCTTGAGACGGGGCAAGAGGGTAGTCCTGTTAGCGGTTGGCTTTGGATAGTGTTGGCATGTCTGGTGCTATTGGCATGGGGCGTGCAAGGGTTCTTTATGAAGTTTGCCAATAACTCCATGGACGCTGAGTCCATCTTCTGCTGGATGGCAATCACTGCCGTATTGCTCATTCCTGTAGCCTACTATATGGATGGCGCTGCGCCTGCCTTTTTTGCGGGTGAGGATGCCGCTGTCCAATGTGCTGCCTCCTTCGGCATTCAGATACTTAACTCCATAGGTGCGTTGACACTGGTCTATGCCTATAGGTACGGAAAGGCTGTGGTTGTATCTCCTATGGAAGGGTTATCGCCCATGGTAACCGTTCTGCTGTCGTTGATTATTCTTCAGGTCATTCCAAATCCCTTACAGATAGCGGGTATCTGTTGTGCGGCTTTTGCCATGTACGCCCTCTCTAAATAACTCCCACATCGACCATGCGTGGTCGATCTTAACAACTTATTATCATGAAAAAGACTACCCTTCTTACAATGGCCCTTATGGCGGCAATCAGCATCAATGCCACCGTCGTCAATCTCGACTTGAGCAAAGCACAAGCCACCTCCACAGCCGGCTCCGCTACGCTGGCGTATGACGCCGCTAACGGCGAACTGACTGTTAACTGGACCGTCAACACAGGATGGGAAGTGACGGGTATCAACATCCCCCTTAGAAGTATGACGGGCATTGTTTCACTGCAATTTGATTTCCAGGGAGACGGTTCCGCTGTCGATTTCCTGCACTACCTCGTGGACGAACAGGGAAACCAGTGGTGGGACGAGAACGGATGGTATAATCTGGAATCTACGGATTGGACATCTGCTTCGCTGGCTCCTTCCAAACCGCTCTGGTGTACTCCTTCTTATGAGTTCGGCGCCTCGCCTATTCTGGGTCTCCGCTTTGTAGCAAACCCCGAAAACCCCACTTCCGGCACGTTCAAACTGCGTAATGTCAAACTCATTACTTCCGGTGAGGGAGATACTCCGGTAAACCCCGAAGGACAGTCGCTGCCCCTCACCTACAACGGCGAGGTACTGCCCATCAACACCGAGTTCACCCGCACCATGAGCGGACAGATAGGTCAGAACATCGGCATCCCCGAAGTGTCCGGCATTGCCTGCTCGCGTGTCACACCGGGATATATATGGATGCATAGCGATGAGACCGATGCGAACACCAACCCCTTCATCGTCGCTACCGACGAGACAGGTTCCCTCTTGGCGGCCAAGGTAACCTTCGACCATGTCTATCGGTGGGACTGGGAAGATATGTGTGGCGGTGTTTATAATAACAAGAACTACCTCTTCATTGGCGGTTTCGGCGATAACAACCATACCGACGGCAATTATTGCATCATCTATTTCGAGGAACCGGCTATCAACCCCGCCAACCCCAATATCTCTGTACAGGCCAAACGTATCAAGTTCGCCTATCCGGACGGACAGAAACATAACTGCGAATCGATGATGTATGATAATATGGAGCAGATACTCTATATTGTCACTAAGGTCTATGATAACGTCAATCAGGTCTATAGTCTGCCTTTCCGTCTCAACTACGGCGATACACTGAAAACCCTCACCTATGTCTGCGACCTTGGAGTGACATCCGATATAGGCGAAGGAGAATTTCAGGGGAGCAACCACCGCTATAAAGGCTTCCATCTCGCTACGGCGGCAGATATATCGCCCGACGGCAGACATATTCTTATCA
This sequence comes from uncultured Bacteroidales bacterium, assembly GCA_946184195.1. Classification (GTDB taxonomy): domain Bacteria; phylum Bacteroidota; class Bacteroidia; order Bacteroidales; family Paludibacteraceae; genus Colicola. The sequence continues at coordinate 5,902 of CAMHEP010000017.1, forward strand.
AAAACCACAACAACTACGTGGCCATCTATTCATGGGTGCTCTATTGGGAGCGTGTCGGCAACGAGAGTATTGCCGAGACACTCACAAACCGTCAACCGCAAGTGATTGACTGTTACGAGTACGAATGGCAGGGAGAAGCCATCGCATGGCGCGATAATAATACCTTTTACACCACTTCCGACTCTGACGTAAACAGCGAACCACCTATCTACAAGTATGAAAGAAGTGGTCTCAGTGATGTGGAACAGATTGAAACCGCTACTCGTCAAGGTGAGCGTAAACTTGTGCTTATTGATGGCGCACTCTATGTCTATGGTCAGGACGGTGCAGTCTATTCTATCGATGGACGACGCCTCACCCCGTAATTACGAAGTCATAATCGACAGAACGAAGTGGCGGAGACCCTCCGTTTGTGTGGCAGAGAAGGCCCTGTCCTTCTTTAAAAGAAATTAGGAACACTAGTCAGTGCTCCTAATTCTTTTAAGCGGAAAGAGAGGATTCGAAAATTACGAAGTCATAATCGACAGAACGAAGTGGCGGAGAACCCCCGTTTGTGTGGCTGAGAAGGCCCTGTCCTTCTTTAAAAGAAATTAGGAACACCGGTCAGTGCTCCTAATTCTTTTAAGCGGAAAGAGAGGGATTCGAACCCCCGAACCCTTGCGGGTCAACGGTTTTCAAGACCGCCGCGATCGACCACTCCGCCATCTTTCCTTAATTATATAGATTGTATGATGTCGTTTCCTTCGTACATTGAACTTTGTCCCATTATTCATTCCTTGGCTCCCATCCGAGGGATGAGCTCTTTGAGGCATCCCGAGGATAGAGCGGAGCGCTCCGACGCCTGCTGAACGAGTTCAGCCTTTGCGGCTGGAGCAACGAACACGACTGCAAAGGTACAACAAAAAATCCGTTCCTGCAAGATTTTTGTGTTAAAAAAACGCAGAATCATTGCTTTTTATCCTTTTTTTGTTGTTTTCGAATATAAGATTTAACTATAGTTACTATTGCAAGTAGAAAACAACGATTTGCCGTTTTCCTTAGGCAAGTCGTTGTTTTTTTTGTGTATATCGATTTTTTTACGTACCTTTGCACCCTGATAATTAATATATATGGTACTTTGAATAAATCCTTCATACATCGTATATCGTCCCTTCGTACATCGTACCTTTGTCCTTTGTACTTTAAAATGCCGCTTCGGTGGTTTGCTCTTTCGCTCAGTCTTTGGGTGATGGTGGTCTATAATATCCCTTTCTTCCGCTTTGTGGCGGATAATGCCCACTTTGTGCCGCTAAGCAGAACACTCCTACTCATCGGCTTGGCGGGAGTGATGCTGGCTCTGAACTACTGGATTATCTATCTGCTCATCTTCTTCTGCCGATATGTGGGACGGATACTCGTCGCCCTCAGTTTGCTCCTCAACGCTGCGGCTACTTATTTCGTCATTGTCTATGCCGTCTTTATGGACGCCTCTATGCTCGAGAATGTCTTCAATACACGCTATAGCGAAGCAGCTCCCTTTGTTACGTGGCCCCTTGCCATATGGTTCATCGTCTGCGGTATACTGCCTGCGCTCTGGGTTCTCTGCCAACGCCTCGACTACGGCTCTTGGCGCGACTTAGGCAAAACGACAGCATGGAGTCTGCTGACCGTCCTCCTCTGTGCGACCCCTAATGTCGGTCATACGCTCTGGTTCGGCGAATACGACACTGAACTTGGCGGACTGCTCATGCCTTGGTCCTATACGGTCAATATGGGTCGTCTGGCGGCGCAGTATCGCGAGGCTCATCGCGAGGAGATACCTCTGCCGGATGCCGTCTTTGCCGACAACGAGCCTACTGCCGTAGTGCTCGTCATCGGTGAGTCCGCCCGACGCGCTAACAGCTCTCTCTACGGCTACGCTCGTGAGACAAACCCATTGCTCAGCAGGCAGCACAATCTGCATGTCCTCACCGCACGCAGCTGCGCGACCTATACCACTGCCGGCGTCAAGGCCATACTCGAGTATAAGGACATGGACGAACTCTATGAGGTACTGCCTAACTACCTCTACCGCGCCGGTGCTGATGTGGTATGGCGTACCTCCAACTGGGGCGAACCGCCTATTCACATTGATGAATATGAAGAACGTACAGATTCTGCCCTTTTCGCCGGCGTCAAGGAGCGTATACTTGCCTCGGATAAACATAAAGTGCTTATCTGCCTGCATACCTCTACCTCGCATGGACCTGCCTACCATACCCGATACCCTGAGAGCTTCGAGTATTTCTCGCCCGTCAGCACGAATGTGGAGGAATCCCGCAATGACCTCACTAAGCTATACAATGCCTATGATAACTCCATTCGTTTCACCGACTATCTGCTCAGCAACCTCATAGATACCCTGCGCACAATGGACGGGTGGCATACCGCTATGCTCTATGTCTCTGACCATGGCGAGTCGCTTGGCGAGAACGGACTCTTCATGCACGGCATGCCCCTATCTGTTGCTCCGCGTGAGCAATACGAGATACCGATGCTGCTGTGGATGAAGGACGACTATCGCCCTATGCGTTCCGACCTCGGCGAGGTGGACCAGCACTATGTCTTCCATACCGTGCTCAACCTCATGAATGTCTCTACGCCTATCTATGACCCTCAACACGATTTACTTTTATCCCGCGATACAGAATGACTGATAAATTCCAAATGCTCGCCAAGACCTTCAAGGGCCTGGAGCCTGTCTTGGCGGACGAACTCATTCGTCTCGGTGCTGATGATGTAAAAACCGAGCGACGCGCAGTCTCCTTTACCGGTGACAAGGCGATGCTTTACAAGGCCAATATGTGGCTGCGTACCGCCTCCCGTGTCCTCGTCCCGATTGCCTCTTTCATGGCGAAGGATGCCGATGACGTATATGCCGAGGTGAAGAAGATGGACTGGCGGCTATATATGTCCGTATCCACGACTTTCGCTATTGATACCACCGTCTATTCGGAGACCTTCCGCCACTCCAAGTATGTCGCCTATCGCGTCAAGGATGCCATTGCCGACTATTGGACAGAGCAGGAAGGCAAGCGCCCCAACGTCAAAATCTCCGACCCCGACCTGCAACTCAATGTACACATTGCCGGGCAGCGTGTGACCTTGTCGCTCGACTCGTCGGGCGAGTCCCTCCATAAACGGGGGTACCGCTCCGCTACTACTGAGGCACCCGTTAGCGAAGCCCTGGCTGCCGGACTGTTGCTCATGGCGGGATGGCACGGACAATCGGATCTCTACGACCCGATGTGCGGGTCCGGCACTTTCCTCATCGAGGCAGCTCTCATCGCGCAGAATATTGCACCCGGCGTCTTCCGACAGGGTTTTGCCTTCGAGCGCTGGGACGACTTCGATGCCGAACTCTTCGAGCGGATATATAACGACGACTCCGCCGAACGACCCTTTACCCATCATATATACGGCTCTGACGCTGCCTTCTATGCCGTCCGCGCAGCGCAGGAGAATATCAAAGCTGCTGGACAACAACGCTTCATCGACGTGCGTCAGATACGTATTCAGGAACTCAAACAGGAGCGTCCTACCGACGGGGCACTCGTCATCATCAACCCGCCCTATGGCGAACGACTACAACAGAATCACGACATGCAGGCCCTTTATCGAGAGATGGGTTCAGCTCTCAAACATCACTTCACCGGCGCCACCGCTTGGATACTCTCGGCGAACGAGGATGCTCTGCGCGCTGTCGGACTCAAACCTGCTAAGCGTATTCACGTCCTCAATGGCGAACTGGAGTGCTATTTCAATAAGTACGAACTTTTCCAAGGCGACCGTAAACAGTTTGTTGCCAATAAACATCACTCGAATGCTTAATATCAACGATTATAATTACCCTCTTCCCGACGAGCGTATCGCTAAATATCCCCTTCCGGAACGCGACCACTCTAAGTTGCTTGTCTACCGCGACGGACAGGTGAGCGAGGATGTCTTCTATCATGTGGGAGATTATATCCGCCCGGGCTCACTCCTTATATATAATAATACGCGCGTGATACAGGCTCGCTTGGTCTTCCATAAGGAGTCGGGTGCTCGTATCGAGATATTCTGTCTGGAGCCTATCCTCCCACACGACTATCAGCTCTCGCTATCCTCTACCACCGGATGCACGTGGAAATGTATGGTCGGTAACCTTAAGAAATGGAAAGCGGGGGCGCTGCAGGTGGGACCACTAAGGGCTGAACGCCTCGAGACAAACGGCAATACACATACTGTTCGTTTTTCTTGGGACGATACAGCACTCTCTTTTGCCGAGATACTCGACCAATTGGGCGAACTGCCCATACCGCCTTACCTCAATCGCGCTACCGAGGAGTCTGACAAGACAACCTATCAGACCGTCTATTCGCGTATCAAGGGGTCTGTGGCTGCACCCACGGCGGGACTGCATTTTACCGAGGCTGTCCTTGACGACCTGCGTCAGCGAGGAATACGCACCGCCGAACTGACACTTCATGTCGGAGCCGGCACTTTCCAACCCGTCAAGACGGACGACGCCAACATGCATGTCATGCATACCGAGATTATTTCCGTCCCCCGTGACACAATAGCGGATATACAATCTAATCTGGGACATATAGTGGCGGTGGGCACAACGTCTATGCGGACACTTGAATCGCTTTATTTCCTGGGTGAACGTGTGGCAACCCTCGGCGATAAGGCGGAACTGACCGTCGCACAATTCGAGCCATATGAGCAGCAGCATTCCATCACTACTCACGAAGCACTGCAAGCACTACTCGACTACCTCGACCGTACGAAGCAATCAACGCTCCACGCCGAGACGCAAATCATGATTAAACCCGGATATCAGTTCCGTTTGGTGGACCAACTTATCACTAATTTCCACCAGCCTAAGTCGACTCTCCTGCTGCTCGTCAGCGCCTTTGTGGGCGGAGATTGGCATACTATCTACGACTATGCCCTCCGTCATGACTTCCGTTTTCTCAGTTATGGCGATAGTTCTATCCTTACCCATCACTCATAACTTATAACTTATGATCGACACCCATTGCCATATCGATGACCCACAGTATGTTGCCGATTTCGACGCTTTCATCCGCTCTCAGCAGGAAGCAGGAGTGAAGCGCATCCTTGTGCCCGGAATCAATATTGACTCACTAACCTCTATCGCGAATGTATGCTATCGCTATCCCGATTTTCTCATTCCTGCCGTAGGACTCCATCCCGAGGAAGTGAAAGACGACTTCCGCGAACAACTCAACGGTATCAAACGGGCATTGGACGAGGGACTGCCGACGCCGGACGGGACACGCCTTCATCCTGTTGCTGTGGGGGAGATAGGTTTGGACTATCATTGGGACATTACGTATAAGTCCGAACAGCAGGAGGCACTGCGTACACAATTCCAATGGGCGGTTGAGAGGAATCTGCCGGTGATGATTCATAACAGGGATGCAACAGCTGACACATTGGCTATGGTGCGTCAATTCCCTGCTTTACGGGGAGTCTTCCATTGCTTCAATGGTTCCGTCGAAGTGGCTACGGAATTGATACAACGTGGTTTTTATCTGGGTATAGGCGGTGTACTTACTTTCAAAAATTGTCACCTCAAGGATACCCTCCAACATGTTCCGCTCACGGCACTCCTCTTGGAGACAGACGCACCCTATATGGCTCCTGTCCCGCACCGCGGAAAAAGGAACGAGTCCCGTTTTATGATTCATCAGGTGGATTTGTTGGCTGACATATATAATACTACTCCGGATGGTATTATTCGAGTGACAACCGATAACGCGTGTCGACTTTTTGCCCTAAATTAGAGTATTTTTTCAAAAAAGCAATAAAAAGTTTGCACACTTGCAATTTTTTCCGTATCTTTGCAAGCCGTTTTGGTAAAAACGACGACAATACACATCTGACAAATATAGCGATTTATCGCGAAATTTGGAGGATAGAGTAGGAAGTGCGAACCGCCCAAACTCGCAGAGCGAGTTCTTCTAGGTGAGCCACTTCCGACGAGGAAAGATGCTCGAGTGGTTGAAGAGGCACGCCTGGAAAGCGTGTAAACGCCAAAAGCGTTTCCGGGGTTCGAATCCCCGTCTTTCCGCAATCTTTGCTTCGAGAGCGAGTCCAAGCTTGCTTGAGTGAGCAAACGTAGCAAAGATTGCTCAGGATGCCCGTGGCAGACTGTGGGGATTACGAAGAAATCCCCATCCCCATGAAATTACTAACTAAAACCCAAATAATAATCATCTCATGAAAAAAGTATTTGCTACCCTTACGGTACTCGCAATGCTCACATTTGGTAGCGTTGCTGTGTTTGCTCAGGAGGCTGACGCTCAGGCTCCTGCTGCTCAAGAACAAGTTGTTGAAGAAGCTGCTCCCGCTGTGGAAGCTCCCGTTGTAGAGGCTCCCGCTGAAGAGGCTACCGGTCTCGTCGCTCTTCACAAAACGTTGAAAACGAAGTTTATTGAAGGTGGTGCCGGCTTCATGGCTGCTACTCTCCTCTGCTTGGTGTTCGGTTTGGCTCTCTGCATCGAGCGTATTATCTATCTCAGCCTTTCTAAAACAAATACCAAGGCGCTCCTCGCTAATATCGAGGCTGCTCTGAAAAATGGCGGTATCGAGAAGGCTCTTGAGGTTTGCCGTAACACTCGCGGTCCTGTCGCAAGTATCTTCTATCAGGGTCTCAGCCGTTACGATGAGGGTATCGACGTAGTCGAGAAAACAGTCGCTTCCTATGGTGGCGTTCAACTCGGACTCCTCGAGAAAAACCTCAGCTGGATCTCACTCTTCATCTCCATCGCTCCGTCTCTCGGATTCTTGGGAACCATTATCGGTATGATCGCCGCCTTCGATAAAATCCAACAGGTTGGTGACATCTCCGCTACTGTCGTTGCCGGTGGTATCAAGGTCGCTCTGTTGACCACATTGCTCGGTCTTATCATCGCTATCATCCTGCAATTGTTCTACAACTATATTCTCTCTATCATCGAAGGTCTCGTGAACGAGATGGAGGATAGCTCCATCAGCCTGCTCGACCTCGTTGTTGAGTACGACGCTGCTCAAAAGAAGAAATAATGTTGTTACCCCTTTTTAAAGACAATTGTTATGCAAAACTATAAGAAAATTTCCAAATACACCTTGTGGTGCCTGATGGCTCTGGGCGTTATCGTCTCGATAATGTTCTATGTCGGTGGCTCGGAAGGATCCTTGGAGGTTGCAGGCGATTTCTTGGACATCCCCAAGTTCACTAACCTCTTCCTCTTCTGGAACTATATCCTTGTGGCTGCTGTCATCTGCCTCACACTCTGCGTCGTTTGTGTAGAGTTTGGCAAGACCTTCAAGGCTGACCGCAAGAAGGCTGTCAGCCAGCTTTGCGTGGTGCTCGCTTTCGTAGCTCTTATCGTCATCTGCTGGCTCATCGCAAGCCCTGAAGAAGTGAAAATCATTGGTTATGAAGGTACGGATAATGTGGGCTTCATGGCTCGTCTTAGCGACGCAAGTCTCTATCTGACCTACATCCTCACCTGCGGTACGATATGTGCTATGATCTGGGGCATCATACACACTAAACGACTGAAATAATCATGGCTAAGAAGATTCCACAAATCAATGCCAGTTCAATGGCGGATATCTCTTTCCTGCTGTTGATATTCTTCCTGGTAACCACATCTATGGACGTCAACCAGGGACTTGCGCGCCGTCTGCCGGCGCCTATCCCGCCTGACCAAAAGGTGGAAGATACCGATATCAACAAGCGGAACCTGCTAGTCGTCAAGATTAACTCCGCAAACCAACTCATGGTGCAGGGTATGGAGATGGATGTCAAACAACTACGCGCTAAAGCCAAAGAGTTTATTCTTAACGTGAACGATGACCCCTCGCTCCCGAAACTCTTCGAGGAGGATTTCGGCGCTCCTATAGGTGTGCTAAAATATACCAAGGAGCACGTCATCTCCGTGCAGAACGATGTCGACACACAATATCAGGCGTACCTCAATGTACAAAACGAATTGGTCGCTGCCTACAACGAACTGCGTGACGAATGTGCGCGTAAGTATTTCCACAAGGGATACAACGAACTGGACGAGGATCAGCAAAAGCAGATCCAGAAAATTTACCCTCAGAAGATTTCCGAGGCTGAACCCAAAAACTACGGTAACTGATTATGGCAAAGATACGTCGAAACGAAAAACGGGAGATGCCGGCGCTCAACACCTCATCTCTGCCCGATATCATCTTTATGTTGCTCTTCTTCTTCATGTCTGTTACATCTATGAAGGAGGTTACATATAAGGTGCAGTTCCAAAGTCCCCAAGCTACCGAACTGACCAAACTCGAGAAGAAATCACTCGTGCGTTATATCTACGTGGGTACACCTACTGCTGAGTTCCGTAAACAATACGGCGCTGAGACTCGTATCCAACTCGATGACGCCTTCGCGGATAAATCTGAGATTGGGGAGTATATCATCAACGAACGTTCTGCTATGAAAGAGCAAGACCAAGGATTGATGACAGTATCTATCAAGGCGGACAAGGAAACACGAATGGGTATTATTGCCGATATTAAACAGGAACTGCGTCGTGCATATGCGCTTAAGATCTCTTATGCCGCTACACAACGTACCAGTTACTAATGGAGGCTTTATATAGAAAACATGCTCAATAAATATCGTTCTTTCCTACGATTTTGTATAGTGGGCGGCTGCGCAGCAGCTGTCCACTATGGTATATATTACTTGCTGTTGCAGTTGGCGGCACCCGTCAATGCTGCCTATATCGCTGGTTATCTCATTTCCTTTGTTGGCAACTATTTCGCAACCAGTTATTTTACCTTCTCATCTAAACCCACTTGGGGACACTTCCTCGGCTTTGCGGGTAGCCATGCGCTCAATTTTCTGCTGCATATAGTCCTGCTCAACCTCTTCCTTTGGCTCGGAGTACACAAACTGATTGCACCTGTCTTTGTCATGGCTGTCGCTATGCTTGTGCAGTACGCGGTCCTCTATCTCGTCTATCATTTCCCCGCTCGGGAGATTAAGGGCAAGGTCATGCTCTCTTTCGACACCGAGGAATATGACGTCCCCCGTGAACATGGGGTGGAGTGGGATACTCTCAAGGAAGGCATGGAGGTAAGTGTTTACGGCACCAATCGCATACTCGATTGTCTCAAGGAGTGTGGTGTACATGCTACCTTCTTCTGCACTACCAACTTCGCAGAGCATGCTCCTGAAATCATGCAACGCATCCTGAGCGAAGGACACGAGGTAGCCTCGCATGGTTGCGACCATTGGCAGCCGAAACCGGAGCACGTGATTGAGTCCAAACGTATCTTGGAGCAGCTCACAGGAAAGCCTGTTTACGGCTATCGTCAGCCACGTATGTTCCCTGTGGATTTGCAGGAACTGAAACGCCAAGGCTACGAATATAACGCTTCACTCAATCCTGCCTTCATACCCGGACGATATATACACCTTGATATGCCGCGAACATGGTTCTATGAGCAGGGACTTCTGCAGATTCCTGCATCCGTCTCGCCGTGGTTCCGTATTCCTATGTTCTGGCTTGCACTACATAACTTCCCCTTGTGGCTCTACAAGGCGCTCTGCAGACGTATCCTCCGACATGATGGCTATTTCAATACCTACTTCCATCCTTGGGAGTTCTACCCGCTTGGTGAACATCCGGAGTTTAAGATGCCGTTTATCATTCGTAATCATGCCGGTGAACCTATGTACCAACGACTCAAAGCGGTCATTAACGATCTCAAGTCCCGCGGCGCGGAGTTTACTACGTATCATGAATGGGTTCAAACATCGTGCTCCGACTATGATGTGCTTATTTCTAAACTTGATAACAACTAATACGGACTTTATATGATACGTTTAGCAATAGTCTCCCCTTGTTACAATGAGCATGAAGTGCTCTATGAATCGGCAAGACGTCTTACGGAATTGTTGAATGACTTGATTGCAAAGGGTAAAATTACCAAGGATAGTTTTATCTTGTATGTCAATGATGGTTCAAAGGATGATACGTGGGATATCATCTGTGGGCTGCATGCATCCAACCGGTTCGTTTGTGGTATTAATCTTGCGCACAATGTGGGGCATCAGAATGCCATTATGGCAGGTATGATGACCGCTAAAGACCGTTGTGACGGTGTTGTTACCATTGATTGCGACTTGCAGGATGATATTACTGCCATTGAGCGTATGATAGACCTCCATGCCGATGGGATTGAGATCGTTTATGGGGTAAAGGTAAGCCGTCAGGCTGATTCGTTCATGAAGAAGTTCACGGCACAGGCTTTCTACCGGATGCAGTCCTCGATGGGCGTGGATGCCGTCTATAACCATGCGGACTTTCGGTTTATGAGCAGTCGTGCGCTGAACGCCCTGGCGCAGTATCCGGAGCGAAATCTGTATCTGCGAGGTATTATTCCGACAATCGGATTCCGTACGGCTACTGTGGATGACGTCATATCCGAGCGTATAGCCGGGCAGTCGAAATATACGCTCACCAAGATGTTACGTCTGGCATCGGACGGAATCACTTCCTTCTCGTCCAAACCGATGGTTATCGTGCTGGCAGCCGGATCCCTGATGCTGCTTATCTCGTTGGCAATGATCTTGTACGTGGTGATCTCCCTGCTGATGGGACATTATGTTCCCGGATGGTCATCGCTTATGCTTTCTGTATGGTTTATCGGATCGGTGATAACAATCGGTATTGGTATTTTAGGAACGTATATTGGCAAAATGTACACAGAGATAAAGCATCGCCCGCTTTATATTGTGGCAGACTCATTACTCCATGAATAAGTACAGCAAATATATTTATTGGCTCGGTTTTATTATAGCCGTAGCTGCAACAGCGATAGAATTGTTTCGTGGAGGTGCTGAGAATTATGTGGATTTTCGGGACGCAACGCTCAATTTCTGGAATGGAATAAGCAGTTATACGGACGAGTTCGTTTCTGCTCATGGCAGGTACTTTATTTATTCGCCGCTGTTCTGTATTCTGTTTGCGCCGTTTGCCTTTATGCCGTTCTATGTGGGCGGCTTCGCGTGGAACCTGCTTGGATATACTGTCTTTTATTACGCAGTAAAGAATTTGCCGGGATTGAGCGATAATAAATCGTCACAAATGATGCTTTATCTACTATTGTTTGTAGGGCAGAGTTTGTTCTGTTTTCAGTTCAACCTGCTCGTGGCAGCAATATTTCTCTGGGCATTTATTTTGCTTGATAGAGACCATAATTTTGGGGCAGTTTTCCTGATTATGTTATCCGCTACGACCAAAATCTATGGTGTTGTAGAACTGGCATTATTGCTCTGCTATCCGCATTTTTGGCGCAACATGGGATATGCGGTGCTTTGCGGGGTGGGCTTGGTACTCTTACCAGCAGTCAGACTCGGTATTGACGGTTTGCTGCCATGGTATATGGACTGGTTCCATCAACTCTCTGATCACCATGATACGACAGGCGTGTATTATTCACTTATCTTTGCCCAACCGATACGAGTATTTGCGCTGCCATATATGCGCTGGTTCCAAGTAGTTGTCTTGGCAATATTGGGAATATTGTTCTTTTGTTGTTATAAACGATGGAGTGAGCCGTCATTCCGTATCGGCGTATTGGCAGGATTGATGGGGTATATCGTTATTATGAGTGAAGCGGCTGAGTTTACGACATACACTATTGCTGCTACAGGCTATGCTCTTTGGTTCTTCCACCGTTATGGTAAAGATATGTCCGTTATCCCTTGGTATGATAAACTCCTTGCCTCGGCAATCTTCCTCTTCTTTGGTGTTATGCCTATTGATATTCTCTTCCCCACACCGTGGTGTATGTATATCCATACCACCTTGTGGTTAGGTGTTTGGACTTTCTTCATCGCTTGGTGCCGTATCATCTATACCACCATCTATACCACCACCACCTCCTCCATTTCCACCTCCCCCTCCACCTCCACCTCCCCCCTCTAATCCTCACTTATAACCTATAACCTATAACCTATCACCTATCACTCATCACTCATCACCTATCACCTATCACCTATTACTCACCACTCACCACTCATCACTCATCACCTATCACTCATTACTTACCCTCTCCCTCTATACGGGAGAAGGGCTGGTGGAGAGTGTTTCCTATTTATGTCTTCTCCCTCTCTATGGGAGAAGGGCAGGTGGAGTATGCTCCCTATTCATATCTATCCCCTCTCTTAGGGAGAGGCTTTCTCTAAGCGAGGTAGGGGAGCCCCTTCACCTTCTCGCGCGCGCGTACCTTAATATATATAATATAACGAGATGCCTTACTTCTTCCATCACCTCTCCTCTCTCGCCTCTTGCTTCTCACCAATCACTTATCACTTATCACTTATCACTCCTCACTCCTCACTCCTCACTCAGTACCGATCACTCTTCTTCTCTCTTTCGCGCGCGCGAACCTTAAATATATAAATATATAATATAACGAGATGTCTTACTTCTTCCATCACCTCACCACACCTCGCCTCACCTCACCTTACCTCACCTCACCCTCTCCCTCTCCCCTATCACTTTTCCCCCTATCACTTATCCCCCTATCACTTATCCCCCTATCACTTATCCCCCTATAAACTCTCACCTAACCCATTTTCCCTATCCTCTCTCACCTATAACATATCTCTTTTCCCTTTATTTATATATACTTTACTACATCTATAGTATGTGATTAGTATGATATTAGTATGATATTAGTAAGATATAACATTGTTATTACTCAGTTATTACTATATGATATAGCGGCCTTACTCTGGATGTTGTGCAGAGATACCTGACTATCAGTCGATTACAAAGAAAATAACATAAATATTCATTTTTATTTGCGTATATCAAGAAAAAGCAGTACCTTTGCAACCGTTTTCGCGCTAAGGAAAAACGCTTCCTTACAAACACGAAAATAACGGACATTGATTTTCAGCGACTTACAAAGTTTTTTCAATAAAAATGAAGAAAAATTTGTGTATGTCGGAAAAAAGCAGTAACTTTGCATCCGCT
>CAMHEP010000018.1 GCA_946184195.1 uncultured Bacteroidales bacterium
TGGGTGGATGCAATGTCTCCCACTCGAAGCGCCATACCAAGCGCAGCTTCGACGTGAACTTGTTCCACAAGAAGTTCTACTGGGTAGAACAGGATTGCTGGATCTCGCTGAACGTGAGTGCAGCAGGTCTCAGAACTATTAACAAAATCGGATTGGACGCTGCTCTAAAGAACGCCGCCGAAAAAGGGTATCTCTACGAATAAAAAAAGGAGGAAAACGCTATGGCAAAGAAAAGTAAAGAAGCACGAGTTCAGGTCATCCTGGAGTGCACAGAGCACAAGGCCAGCGGTATGCCCGGTACGTCGAGATACATCACGACCAAAAACCGCAAGAATACTCCCGACAGATTGGAACTCATGAAGTACAACCCAATCCTCAAGAAGTATACGCTGCACAAGGAAATTAAGTAATAACCTATTTTGAAAAAGATTTACAACTATGGCAAAGAAAGCGGTCGCAACTCTGCAAACCGGTAACGCCGGTCGTAACCACTCCAAATGCATCAAGATGGTGAAATCTCCCAAAACAGGTGCATATATCTTCCAGGAGGAAATCGTTCCCAACGAGAAGGTAAACGAGTACTTTAAGTAAGAACATCGTGCATTAATGCATGATTTTTACATAAAAACAGCGAAAAGACGTGTATCACATTTGGTGATATGCGTTTTTTTTTGTACCTTTGTGCGTTTTTATGGGCAACGCACTCCGTGTACGTATATATCAATTAAGGTGTAATAACAATAGAAATTAGAAATATCAATATACTACAACAATGAAAATGTCTGTTAACAAAACAATGCTCATCCTCATGACCATAGTCATGGTTCTTGGTGTGGGATGCAAGAAAAAAAATCCGTATAGTCATCTTCTGGACCGTCCTCTCCCCGTAGAGATAGAGGTAGCCGGTCAGACTCAGCGGTTTGTGGAAAATACCTATGTGGGCGAGATTCGTCCGTCCGTAGATATCCCCCTCATCTTCCCTATGGGTGGACAGATAACCGGACTCTACGTGAAGAGTGGTGACCGCGTCAAGAAGAACCAGCTCATCGCTACCGTGGATTCGACGCAAGCCAAATCGCTGATGGAGAGTGCGCAGGCTATGTATGCCCAGGCTCAGGACGCCTATAACCGACTCAAACCCCTGCATGAGAAGGGAGGTATCAGCGATGTCAAATGGGTGGAGATGGAGACGAACTTGGAGAAGGCACGCTCGATGGCGCGGTCGACCAAGAAACGCTTTGACGACTGCCAGATGCGCGCTATTCAGGACGGTATCGTGAATATGAAGAATGTCGAAGTGGGGCAGTACGTGGGTCTGGCACAGCCAATAGGCAACCTGATGGACCTCAACGGCTTTGAGGCAGATTTCACCGTCCCCGAGAACGAGGTGGGACTGCTCCGTGTGGGACAACCGGTCAAGATTATCCTGCCTGCGTTAGGCACCGAGTACGAGGCCAAGCTTGTCGAGAAATCGCTGATTGCCACCCGTCTGGCACATACCTATCGTGTGAAGGCGGCGATCACGTCCAACGAGGCTGCCAAGGACCTGCTGCCCGGAATGGTATGCCGGGCATGTATTCGCGAACTGGAGGGCGAAGGCGTGATTATCAGCGCCGGCTGTGTGCAGACACAGCAACGCGGACATAGCGTATGGGTGCTGCGTGACGGTAAGGCAGAGCGTACCATGATTAAGATTGCTGCCTTTGTGGAGAATGGCGTGCTGGTGAGCGAGGGATTGCAAGTGGGGGATACCGTGGTGAGCAAGGGCTACCAGAAGATGTATAACGGTGCACGTGTGAGTTTTTAACCCCAAGCAGTAATCATAGCGATGAAAGAACGCAATCATATTGAAGCCGCGATGCGGCACTCGCGACTCATCTATTCTATCGTCCTCGTGCTCGTGCTATTCGGTATCTACGGACTGACGAAGATGAAGAAAGATGAGTTCCCCGAGGTGACCATCCGTCAGGGCGTAGTGGCAGCCGTCTTCCCCGGCGCTACAGCGCAAGAGATGGAAGAGCAGGTGGCTAAGCCCATCGAGCAATATCTGTTCACCTTCAAGGAGATAGACAAGAAAAAGACCTATAGCCTGTCCAAGGATGGTATCTGTTATATCTTTGCCGCCCTCACGCCCAAGGTGATGAATAGCAACGAGGCATGGGCTAAGATACGTGGCGGAATAGGTCTGCTCAAGCAGGCACAGCTGCCGAGCGGACTATTGGCAGTAGTGGTGATAGACGACTTTGGCAATACGAGCAGTATGCTCCTCGCGCTGGAGAGTCAAGAGCGTTCGCCGCGAGAGCTGGCGGACTACGCCGAGATGGTAGGCGACAGGCTGCGCGACATAGGCGAGATGGGAAGCATCAAGATACTGGGTACGCAGCGTGAGGAGATAGCCGTGACGCTGGATGTGGAGCGTATCAGCAAGTATGCCGTCAACCAAAACCTCATCCTCGCACGTCTCGCCACACAGGGCTTCCGCACCATGACCGGCGAGATAGCCAACGACATGGGAGCTGCCCTGGTGCACGTGGATGTGCCCTATCGGACAGAGTACGAACTGGGGGAGCAAATCATATTCAGCGACCCGGTAACCGGTCAGACGGTGCGACTCAAGGATATCGCCACCATCGAGCGTCGCTATCAGGAACCCTCCAAGTATATCCAGCGCTTCGACGAGCATGGTCGCGGTGACTGTATCATGATGAATATCGAGATGCAGTCGGGCAATAACATCGTCGCTTTCGGCAAGAAGGTGGACGAGGTGCTGGACCATATGCGTACCGTGCTGCCGCCGGATGTACGTATCCATAAGATTACCGACCAGCCGCGTGTTGTGGACGAGAGCGTGCGCTCGTTCCTCAAGGACCTGGTTGTCTCCGTCATCATCGTGATCCTCGTCATGCTGGTGCTCTTCCCGATGCGTACTGCGTTGGTGAGCTCGACGGGTCTCCCCGTCTGCATCGCCGTGACCTGGGGCATCATGTACCTCACGGGTATGGAACTTAATACGGTGACGCTCGCAGCACTTATCGTGGTGCTGGGTATGGTGGTGGACGACTCCGTCATCGTCATCGATGGATATAGCGACCTGCTGGAGCATGGACACTCGCGCTGGTATAGCGCTGCTGTGTCCACGAAGAGCCTCTTCGTGCCGATGGTGCTCGCCACCACGAGTATATCGGGTATGTTCTTCCCCATGCTCGGACTGATGACCGGCGCCATGGCGGACTTTATCCGACTCTTCCCGTGGGCAATCTTCATCGCACTGACATGCAGTATACTATATGCCATCTGGATTATCCCCTATATGGCAACAGCCTTTATCCATCGCCGTCCGAAGGACGCTCAGCCCACTCGGGTGGAGCGTATGCAGGCTAAGTTCTTCAATGCCCTGCAGAACGGTTACCAGGCGCTGCTGGACTGGTGCTTCCGTCATCCATGGCTCACGATCGGAGTCAGTGTGGGGTCGGTATTCGTGGGATTGGCACTCGTGACGCAAATCGATATCCAACTCATGCCGAAAGCCGACCGCGATAGTTTTGCCGTCGAGATACACCTGACCGAAGGCTCATCCCTCGAGCAGACACAGGAGATAGTGGATAGCCTCGGGCATGTGCTGGAAGCCGATCCGCGCGTGAAGAGTGTGACGGCTTTTGTGGGCATGTCCAGCCCGCGTTTCCACGCTACCTATGCGCCGCAGATGGCAGGTAAGAACTATGCACAGTTTATTATCAATACCGTGAGCGCCAAGGCAACCAAGGACCTGGTGGCGGAATACCAACCCGAATACGAAAACCGCTTCCCCAACGCCTACTGCCGATTCAAGCAACTGGATTATCAGGCGGTAGCTAATCCTATCGAGATACTGGTACAGGGCTCGGATATAGGTGAACTGGAGGTTGTGGCGGATTCGCTGAAGGCATTCCTCAGCCGGTTCCCCGAGTTGACTTGGATCCACAGTAACTACGACGAGACAGTACAGACCATCCGTCTGCACCTGAAGGACGACGAAGCAAGCCGACTGGGTGTGTCGCAGTCTACGCTCTCGCTCTACCTCAATGGCATGCTGGAGGGACGAAACATGACCGCCATATGGGAGAATGGGTATAAGACTCCCGTGGTGCTCTATACGGCAGGAACGGATTCGCTGGCTTATTCCGACATCGCCAATATCATGATACCGACTCTGCTACCCGACGTATGGGTTCCGCTCCGTCAGATAGCGGATATAGAGCCGGATTTCCACCATGCTATGATACAACGACGTAATAGCATCCGCACCATCACCGTCGGCGCAGACCTTCGCGGACGGACCACGGCGCTAAGGGCTATCATCCCTATCCGCCGCTATATCCGTTCTATTGAACCCAATCTGCCGGAGGGTGTGCGTATCAACTACGGCGGTGTACCACTCGTGACCCAAGAGACAATACCCGGACTGATAGCTACCATCGGCGCTGCCCTGTTGGTACTATTGGGATTGCTGGTGTTCCACTTCAAGAAACTGAACGTGTCGTTCCTCGCGTTGAGCAGCAGTCTGCTCTGTATATTCGGCGCTATCTTTGGTCTTTGGCTCTTCAACCAAGACCTGTCCGTGACGGCTATCTTGGGAGTCATATCGCTCATCGGTATCATTGTGCGTAATGCCATCATCATGTATGAGTATGCCGACCATCTGGTTGCCGTTGAGCACCTCACGGCACGCGAAGCTGCCTACCTCGCCGGACAACGCCGTATGCGTCCTATCTTCCTCACCACTGCCACGACCGCTCTGGGTGTTGTGCCTATGATTACAGCCGCTACGGCGCTATGGATGCCGATGGGTGTGGTGATATGCTTCGGCGCCATTTTGACCATGCCTATGGTGGTGACTCTGCTACCCGTAGCTTATTGGAAACTATTCGAAAAATCTACTCGCAAATATGAAAAGAAAGCTTAATATACTGATACTTGCCCTGCTCACCCTGTCCCTCACAGCACGGGCGGAGATACTGACTCTGGACTCGTGTCTGGAGCAGGCACGCCAACATAACTGCACGATTAAATCGGCCCTCTTGGATGTTGCTATCTCACGCGAAGTGAAGAAACAGGTACTCTGGAAATACTTCCCTTTGGTGAGCATCAATGCCATGGGCTTCGGTGCCGCTAAACCGCTCATCAGTTTTGATGTCACCTCGGTAGGCGGAGGCTCTGACCTCGGGAATATGCTCAAGGATGTGCTTGATGCTATCGAGTCGCTGACCGGTAAGCCCATCAGCTCGGAGATCAACATCATGCGTTGGGGAGTATCGGCACAGGCACAACTTGTTCAACCCCTCTATTGGGGTGGTCAGATAGTGACCGGTAACAAACTGGCTAAACTGGGTATAGACGCTTCGCAGTTGAAGGGCGAAGTGAGCGAGCGCGATGTGCTGCAGGAGGTCACCGAACACTATTGGCTCGTGGCGGGACTCATGGACAAGCGTCGCACGTTGATGAACGCTATCGAACTATTGGACACCGTCGACATGGTTGCCAACACAGCGTATGTGCACGGATTGGTAACGAAAAACGACCTGCTCAAGGTGCAACTCAAACGCAACGAGATTGATACCAAGCGTCTGCAATTGGAGAACGGCATCCATCTGGCAAGCCGAATGCTCTGCCACCTCATCGGACGCGACCATACCGGCGAGTTGGAGCTGGAACCCTTCCCGGAGACGGAGACGATAGACGTGCTGGCAGAGATGCCCGACACCTTCTGCATAGATGGACGTCCCGAGGCTAAACTGCTGGAACTCAATGTCAAATATAACAAACTGATGAAACGTATGGCAGTGGGTGAGGCTTTGCCGCACCTCTTCCTCGGCATACAGGGTGGATATACCAATTTCTTCGAGCGTCACCGTGCTAACGGACTGGCTTTTGTGAGCATGAGCATCCCCCTGACCCAATGGGGTGAGACTTCGCATAAGATCAAAGAGCATAACTTACGTATCCGCCAAGCTGAACTTATGCGTGATGACCTCAAGGGAAAATTGCGTCTGCAGAATGAACAGGTGTATGACCAGCTTAGTGAGGCCATTAAACTCATCGAGCAACACCATGCCGCCAAACTCTTAGCGGAGGATAACTACGATACCTCACTCATGAACTATCGTGCCGGAATGAGCACGATGACCGAACTGCTGGAGGCGGAGACACTCCTGCTGCAGGCTAACAATGCCTACACCGATGCGCGTATTAACTACCGCACGACACTCCGCAAATACAACGACTATAATCGTTAACCCATGCTTGGCGTTATCATCAATCCCGCATCGGGCAAGAAAGCCTATAACCGCCTGAGTAAATACCTCGGGCGGTTGTTATCCGCCGAGGGCTGCACATATACACTGCAAGCCACTTGCTACGCAGGTCACGCTATCGAGCTGGGCCGTGAGATGGTGGAGCGAGGATATGATGAGATACTGGTCGTCGGAGGCGACGGAACACTGAGCGAGGTCGTCAACGGCGTGATGACGGCGCAGGTGGACGAGGAACAACGACGTCGTGTCACCATCGGACTGGTGCCACATGGAACAGGCAACGACTGGGGACGCTACTGGCTTCTCACACGCGACTACAAGGACGCCTTACGCCGTTTCTTACAGGGGCAGACTCACCCTATTGACATAGGATGTCTCACCTATTGGCGAAACGGCGAGGAGAAGAAACATTATTTTGTCAACTCCATCGGCTTTGGTGTGGACTCGCTATGCTGCGCCGGAGCTGCTGACCTTAAATACTATATGGGTAGCCACGCTATCAACTATTTCTTTGCCTTATTGCTCGCCATTCGTCGTCAGCCGACTATGCCGGTGGAGCTCCGTGCCGACGGGAAACGCATACCTATTGACCGACTCTATACGATGAATATCGGCAACGGACCCTATTCGGGCGGCGGTATACGTCAGAACCCCGATGCCGACCCGATGGACGGATTCTTCCATGCCATGGTGGCGCGTAAACCTACTTTGCGCGAGGTGCTGCGTGCCATACCTCGACTCTTCGACGGACGATTACTCGCACTCGACTTTATCCGTCCTTTTACAGGCAGGGTGGTGGAAGTGAATGCCGAGACCGACTATCTGCGTATCGAGGCAGACGGTATTCTGGACTATTTCAGCGGTCAGTGCCGCGTGGAGTGTATCCACCACGCGATAGGCTTCAAAGCCTGATATTTTCCTTATCCTATATGCAAGAAAAAAGCCGCTTCCCAGCGGCTATATTTCTCTTGGTCTTAGTCTGTTAATTTTTAAGGTACAAAAAAGATTGTGTCGTTTTTGATTTCGTGTGCAAAGGTACTGCTTTTTTTTCATTCCCGCAATAGCAAAAAGTATGTTATAAAACACCTTTTTCACTTTTTTGCTCCTAAAACATGTTATATAGCATTATTTGCGAGTTCAATGACTTCCAAATTGTCAATTTTCTCTCCGTCGATGGTAAACCGGAGCAGCGTCTGCACGGTTTGCCAACCTTGTTTCCCTGCTGCTCCCGGATTCATGGTGAGCATGTGCCACACGGGGTCATATTGCACCTTGAGGATATGACTATGCCCGCATACGAAGAGTTGCGGTGTCTCCCGTTTGAACATAGGCAGCAGCCATGGGTTATACTTGCCGGGATAGCCGCCTATATGGGTCATCAGTACATTCACATCCTCCACGCGGAAACGATAGAACTCGCTGAGCGAATAGCGCACGTCGCCACTGTCCATATTGCCATATACGGCACGGGTGGGACGAAACTCCCGAAGAGCTTGCAGCACCTCCATCGTGCCTATATCGCCGGCATGCCATATCTCGTCGCATGAGGCAAAATGGTCGAATACACGTCTGTCCAGCAGTCCGTGTGTGTCGCTCAGTAGTCCGATGCGGGTCATAGGATGATTGTTGTTATTTCTTCGTCTGATAGCGTAACCATGGGATGGTCAGTATGACGGCAATGATATCAATAGATAGGAAATAGACGATATCACGTAGGTCCAACACACCGCGCGAGAGGGCAGAGTAGTGGTCCTGCATCGTTACCCAATAGAGGATAAAGCATGCAAGAGCTCCCGTGACAAAAGCCACGAGCTGACTTGTGGTTGATGCAGCAGCGATGAGTCCGATGGCAAGGAAAGCACTGCTCAGCATGATGAGTCCGATAAACGACCCCACGAACTGACCGCTGTCGATATTGCCTATCGGTTCGGCTATCCATGCTACGGCAAAATAGTGGGTCAGGCAGGGCAGCAATGCCAGTAGCAGCAGTGTCCATGCCGCCAGGTATTTCTCCGTCACGATACGCCATAGGGGATAGGGTTTGGTCATGATGAGGTCCCATGTGCCGCTCAGACGCTCCTCGGCGAAGAGCCGCATAGTGAGCGCCGGACACAAGAGCATCAATAGCCACGGCGAGAGACGGAACAGACCGTCCACCTGAGCATACCCCGAGTCGATGATGTTCCATTCGCCCGGGATAACCCATAGCAGCAAACTGATGCCGACAAGGAACAGCCCGATAACGATATATGCGATCGGCGTGGAGAAATAATATGCCAATTCCTTTCTATACATTTAGTCCGTTATATGGAACTATTCGCTATTTAATGTTTTACCTCCAAGTCTTTGTTTACCGGTGTCTTCGGGAAGAAGATCCAGAAGGCGATAGCCACGATGAGGGCATATCCGGCAAAGGTATACCACGACATTCTCCATCCGTCCCATATAGTCATGAAATCTGCTGTCTCGGGCAGGTGGTAAACGAACTTATTCACCACAGCCTGTGCCGATAGCGTACCGATAGTGGCACCGATACCATTGGTCATCACCATGAAGAGTCCTTGTGCACTTGAGCGCATTGACTCGTCGGTCTCTTGGTCCACATAGAGGGCACCGGATATATTGAAGAAGTCAAAGGCGAAACCGTATACGATGCAGCTTAGTACGAACAGCAGTACACCGGGCATACCCGGGTCTCCCAGTCCGAAGAATCCAAAGCGAAGTACCCATGCGAACATGGCAAGCAACATCACATTCTTAATGCCGAAACGTTTGAGGAAGAAGGGGATGAGTAATATACATACAGCCTCACAAATCTGGCTGACGGAAATGAGGATATTCGAGTGCTGTACGGCAAATGTGTTTGCGAACTCCGGGTTAGCTCCGAAACTGCCGAGGAACGGGTTGGCAAAGCCATTGGTGATTTGCAGACTCACACCCAGCATCATACAGAAGATAAAGAACAATGCCATTTTCTTCTGTTTGAAGAGTGCAAAAGCACGCAAACCGAGTGCATCCACCAGGTCCACTTTACCCTCTATCTTCTTGATGTCGCAGTTAGGAAGTGTGAACGAATAGACAGCTAAGACCAGACTCAATGCTCCGCTGACAATAAACTGGTGTGCCGTAGCTTGAAAGCCCAACATATCTACCAGCCACATGGTAGCAATAAAACCCACTGTACCGAACACACGGATAGGCGGGAAATCTTTCACCGTGTCATAACCACCTTTTATTAAAGCCGTGAATGCTACCGAGTTAGCCAATGCGATAGTCGGCATGAAGAAGGCTACGGAGAAGGCATACAACGTGAAGAGCGGAGCAAACTGTACCGCATCGCCTGCGCTGAGTCCATAGAGCCCGGCTCCTGCCATCAGCAGACCTGCCATACCATGGCATATACCTAACAGTTTCTGAGCGGGAATCCAGCGGTCTGCCACAATACCCATCAATGCGGGCATGAAAATCGACACAATACCTTGTATCGAATAGAAGATACCGATATGCGTTCCCATGCCGTGCGTGGCGAGGTAACGACTCATACAGGTTAGATACGCTCCCCAAACAGCAAATTCGAGGAAGTTCATCACAATCAGTTTTAGTTTGAGATTTTTCATTGGTGTATAGTATTAATGGTTAATTAGAATTCGCTGGTGAAATGGAAGCGCAGGTGCTTATAGTCGTTCTGCGCCATATTGAGTACATAGGCACTGTCTGCCATGAATACGTCACGTTCCTCCTTGTCGAACGCCATATATTGCGCCTTGCGTTTCTTGAAGGTGTCCAGTTCTTCTTTGCCCTCATTACCGCTCTCCGGGTCGCACTCTATCCAGCATGCTTTGTACATTGTCATGGGCTCCCAACGGCATTTTGCCTGGTACTCATGTTCCAAACGATATTGGATGACTTCAAACTGCAGTTGCCCTACCGTACCGATAATCTTCCTACCGTTAAGCTGGCTGATAAAGAGCTGTGCCACACCTTCGTCCATCAGTTGGCGCACACCCTTGTCCAGCTGTTTCTGCTTCATGGGGTCGGCATTCTCGATATATTTGAACATCTCGGGCGAGAAACTGGGTAGCCCCTTGAAGTGGAGGTTCTCGCCGGCAGTGAGCGTGTCGCCAATCTTGAAGTTACCCGTGTCGGGCAGACCCACTATATCGCCTGCATAGGCTTCATCCACAGTCTCTTTCTTCTGCGCCATGAAACAGGTCGGTGCGGAAAATCGCATTAGCCTGTCTTCGCGCACGTGTTTATAATAGGTGTTACGTAGGAACTTACCGCTGCATATCTTGAAGAACGCAATACATGAGCGGTGGTTGGGGTCCATATTGGCATGTATCTTAAAGCAGAATCCCGTGAAGGCGTCCTCCATCGGTTCCACACGCCGTTCCTGTGCTTCTACACCGCGAGGTGAGGGGGCATTCATCACGAAGAAATCCAGCAGTTCCTGCACGCCGACGGTCTTGTAGGCGGAGCCGTAGAAGACGGGGGCCAGGTCGCCACGCAGATACTCCTCGCGGTCGAAGGCGGGATAGACGCCGTCGATCAGCTCCATATCGGCTTTGAGTTTATCACTCAGGGTATCGGGACGATGGTTGAGGGAGAAGACGGATTCGAACTTCAGTCCTTGTCCGTTTGCCCATGTGACGGGGGTCACACGTATACCTAATTCGCTCTCTACGTCGTCCATCAGGTCGAACGGATCCTTACCCTCACGATCCATCTTGTTCATGAAGACCATGACGGGTGTCTTGCGCATACGACATACCTCCATCAGACGACGCGTCTGCGTCTCTACACCCTTGGCGGAGTCAATGACGATGATGACGGAGTCTACAGCGGTCAAGGTGCGGAAGGTGTCCTCCGCAAAATCCTGGTGCCCCGGTGTGTCGAGGATGTTGATATGATAGCCGTCGTAGTCGAATCCCATTACGGAGGTAGCCACGCTGATACCACGCTGTTTCTCTATCTCCATCCAGTCACTGGTCGCGGTCTTGCGAATTTTGTTGGACTTGACGGCACCTGCCACATGGATAGCACCTCCGTAGAGCAGTAGTTTCTCGGTCAGAGTGGTCTTACCGGCATCCGGGTGGGAGATGATGGCAAAGGTGCGTCGACGCAATATTTCGTTTTGATCGTTCGTAGATAGCATAGGGCGACTTATCTCAGTTTAGCGGCAAACTTATCCTCGAAGGTCTTTCTCAAACGCTCCATGATATATTCTATCTGTTTATCTTTCAGGGTGTTATTCTCGTCCTGCAAGATGAAACTGAGAGCATAACTCGTCTTCCCCTCCTCCAGGTTCTTACCCTCGTACACATCGAATAGATAAACCTGTTTCAGTAACTTGCGCTCGGTCTCGAAGGCTGCCTTCTCCAGTTCGGCAAAGAGCACGTTCTTATCCACCAACAATGCGAAATCGCGTCGTACCTCGGGGAACTTAGGCAGGTCGTTGATGACAGGCTTGTATAGTTTGTTTTGGCGTACCAACTGCTTCCAGTTGAGGTCAGCGTAGTATACGGGGTTGTCTATGTCAAATTGTTTGCACAGTGCCGGAGCAACGATAGCCATATATCCGAGGTTATCGCCGTTCTTAGCTTTGATGATGAGTCCGTCGGCGAAACATTCGCTGATGGGGCATGCTTTACCTTCGGGGTCGATAGCCGGCTCCAGCGTGCAGGTCTCGATGTTGACTCCCAGACGCTCCAACAGCATGTTCACATAGGCATGCAGCTGGTAGAACGACACTTTTTCGTCCTTGCGCAGCCACGACTGCAGAGAGCGATTACCTGTCAGCCATAGGGCAAGATGCTTCTCCTCATGATAGGCATCGATAGGCTCTTTCTGCTCGGGTGAGGGAAGATAGTGATAGCAGTTGCCGAACTCGTAGAACTTAAGGTCAGCGTTCTTGCGGTTCACATTGCGTTGGATGCTCTCCAACCCGCCGAAGAGCAGTATCTGGCGCATCACGCCTAAATCTTGACTCAGCGGATTCTTCACCTTGACGCATGTGTCGAGCCATTCGCCCTTATAGTAGGACATCTTGGTTAGCGAGTTATTGAGTATCTCGTTGAAACCTTGGGCTGTGAGTTGTTCGCTCAGTCTCTTCTGCAAGGCTTCGGGATTGGGCTTGGGGTTGTAGCTCAGGGTGGTGTTCACTTTCTCGGGGAACTCGATGTTATTATATCCGTATATGCGGAGCACATCCTCTACCACGTCGCACTCGCGTTGCACATCTACGCGGTAGCGCGGCACTCGCAGGTCCATCACTCCGTCCTGCTCTCCGGCTATCTCTATCTCCAGTGCGCCGAGGATGGTACGAATGGTGTCCACGCCTATCTCCTTACCCATCAGTTGCTGGGCACGTTGAATGTCGAAGCTCACGTGCCATGGCTCGAAGGGTTTAACGTCTTTATCATTAGGTTGACCGTTCACCATATCCACTATGTCCATAGCCACCTCGCCGCCGGCAACCTCTTGGATGAGTAGAGCGCAGCGTTGCAGGATATAAAGGGTGTTATTGGGGTCGCATCCGCGCTCATAGCGGAAACTGGCGTCGGTGCTTAAACCGTGACGACGAGCCGTCTTGCGGATGCAGACAGGGTCGAAGCAAGCACTCTCCAGGAACACATTCTTTGTTTCCATCGTCACGCCGCTCTCCAGACCACCGAATACGCCGGCTATACACATAGCTTCCTCCGGATTGCATATCATCAGGTCGCGTTCGTCCATCTGACGCTCCACACCATCCAAAGTGACGAATTTCTCTCCCTGACGGGCATTACGTACCACGATATGATGTCCCTTCACCTTGTCGGCATCGAAAGCATGCATGGCTTGTCCCTGTTCGTGCAACACGAAGTTGGTCACGTCCACCACGTTGTTAATAGGGCGGAGCCCGATGGTGGTGAGAGCGGTCTTGAGCCAATCGGGCGACTCCTTCACCTCTACACCTTTGATTGTCACGCCGCTGTATCGAGGGCATGCTGCGCTATTGTCGATAGTGATGCTCATAGGCAGGTCGTGACTCTGTACGCGGAAGGCGGACACATCCGGCAGGTGCAGGGGTGCGTGTATACCGCGTGCGGCGTAATAGGCATGCAGGTCGCGTGCTACACCATAGTGGCTGGCACCATCGTTACGGTTGGGGGTTATATCTACCTCGATGAGGGTGTCGTCCTCGATGTGGTAGTATTCACGTGCAGGCATACCTACTTTGGCGTCGGCAGGCAGCACGATGATTCCGTCATGGCTGGTCCCGACACCTATCTCGTCCTCGGCGCAGAGCATACCCAACGACTCTTCACCGCGTATCTTGCCGCGTTTGATAGTGAATTTCTCCTCGCCGTCGTAGAGTACGGTTCCGAGAGTGGCGCATATCACTTTCTGACCGGCTGCCACATTGGGTGCACCGCATACTATCTGAACAGGTTCTGACCATACGGTGCCGTCTGCTCCGGTAGCACCACCCAGACTGACACTGCAAATATGCAGGTGGTCGCTGTTAGGGTGGGGGATACAGGTTAACACCTGAGCGATGACCAGGCCTCTCAGTCCGCCCTTGATACTCTCCACTTGTTCCACTGTCCCTACTTCCAAACCGATGGAAGTCAATACTTTCGCTACCTCTTTCGGTCCGTCCGGCAACTCAATGTAGCGCTTCAACCAATTGTACGATATATTCATGCTTGATAGTTATTTATACAACGTAGGGAATGGGTATAACCCATTCAGAGTGCAAAGATAGGGAAAAAAAATGGATTACGCAAATTTATTTGCTTAGATATTCCTTATAGGTTCACTTAACTGCTTTTTCGCGAGCCATAGTGAGGTGTGAGGTGGTGAAGGTATAGTGTGTCGCCTTGTTGCCGATAGGCGTGAACGGCTTTTTGATAATAACGGTGGGCTTTGGTTTTACTGCCACCGAGGATTTTGGGTGCATAGAAGTATACATTGCCTGCCAATGTGAGCGCAAGGGCGTTCGTCGGGTCGGCAGCTAAGGCACGATGCTCGTAGCGGAAAGCAAGCATTCCCTGACTCACCAGCTCCCAGACGGATAGTTTAGCGCGGTAGGCAGCATGGGCGGAGCGGTAGGTGAGGATAGTGGCCTCGGGAAGGACAGAGGTCATGGCATTGATGTGCTCACCGAAACGTGCAACCAGCTGCTTGGCATCAGGCGCATGGGTGTCAATAGCTGTAGCTACATAGCCGTATTCATAGTTAAGATAGCGCGCCTGTTCGGCAGGCGAGAGGGTAGACCACTCTGTCTGAGTGAGATAACGCTGCCATAGAGACATGTCCTCACTCAGATAGGCGGCATACAAATCTTTGTCCGAATACTGCGCCATGCACAGTATCGGACAAAGAAGAAAGAGTGAAATGAGAATATTTCTCATCGTCAAGGCTTGCAATTATTTCTCCCCATGCTCCAGACGCAGAGTGCGTGTAGGCTGGTCGCATACCTCGGTCGGTCCATAATACTGGATAGGCCCCGGGTAGATATAACTGGTGTTGGCGTCTGCCCACTCGGCACGATGTTTCTTGAGATAGAGGAAGGGTGCACCATTAAGGTCCACAAGAGCCTTTTGGATAACGGGTTTCATCTTACCGTTACGTTTCTCGAGGTTCATCATCATCGTGATAGGCACACCGCCTGCGAGCCATTCGGAAGCGGGACGGGTGAGATGGCGAATGAGTGCCATATATCCGCTTTTGCCCGCAGCGATGAGGTGCATAGCTGCTTGACCGATGGAGTAGCAGTAGTCGGCGTCGAAATTGGAAGGTATGGCGCAGCGTCCCTCGTAGCCGAAGAAGTGGTTGAGGGCGCTGAACTTGCCGGTATAGATACCTTCGGCTTTGAGTTGGGCAAGGCGTTTGCCTACCATCTCGATGAGCAGTTTCTCGGTCTCAATCTGGCTGACCATGACGTTTCCGTGCGGGTCGCGGTCGAGGGTGAGTTGGCGGGCAATACCTTTCGGCAATGAACGATAGAGGTCACAGCTGGCAGGTGTAAGCATCGACTTGACATATTCTCGCTTAGCCTCATCGCCTTCCAGCGATGCGAACTCGTCGTTCTTGCTGAGCAGGTCATTGAGCTCCTGAATGAGAACGCGCATAGCAGGGATGAACTCGATAATTCCCTCGGGGATGAGGATTGTCCCGAAGTTGAGTCCGGCTTTGGAGCGGTCAACGATAACCTCCACAATCTGTTCAACGATGTCGTTCAGGGTCATGTTCTTTGCCTCTACCTCCTCTGAAATTAAGCAGATGTTCGGCTGGCTCTGGAGAGCACACTCCAATGCGATATGGCTGGCGCTACGTCCCATCAGACGGATGAAATGCCAATATTTCTTTGCCGAGTTGGCGTCGCGCTGGATATTACCGATGAGTTCGCTATACACCTTGCAGGCAGTATCGAAGCCGAAACTGGTCTCAATCATTTCGTTCTTGAGGTCGCCGTCGATAGTCTTTGGACAGCCGATGACCTGTATGCCGCACTTTTTCTGCAGATAGTACTCAGCCAGTACGCAGGCGTTGGTATTACTATCGTCGCCGCCGATGATGACGATGGCGTTGATACCGAGGCGTTTGCATACCTCTATACCATTATCAAACTGCCACGTCTCCTCCAGTTTAGTACGTCCGGACCCGATGATATCGAAACCTCCGGTGTTGCGATACTCGTCGATGATGTCGGCGGTGAGTTCCTGGTATTTACCATCCACCAGTCCGCTGGGACCGCCAAGGAAACCATATAGTTTATTCTGCGAATTCATCGCCTTGAGGCAGTCGAATAGTCCGCTGATGACGTTGTGTCCGCCGGGTGCTTGGCCACCCGAAAGAATCACACCGACATTGAATGTCTCTGCTTTCGACTTTTGACTTTCGACTTTCGACTCCGCTACCGGTTCCATCTCGATAATGGGCAGACCGTATGTGTTGGGGAAGAGTTTGGCTATCTCTTCCTGATCTGCTACAGACTGAGTCTTCTTGCCTTCAACAAGACGTAGATTGCCTTGCAAAGCAATCGGCATTTTGGGTTGGTACGCCTGACGGGCTACCTGAAGAGGGGATTTCTTTACTGTCATAATCGTTTAGTTTTAAATGGATTATATATGGGTTATTCGTGTTGTTTATCTTGTTCGATGAGTTTGAGGAGTTGCTCCACAGCTTCTTCCTGCGGGATATTCTTGAGCACACACTGCTTGCCACGATAGAGGCTGATGCGATCCACTCCTGCCCCAACGTAACCATAATCGGCATCTGCCATCTCACCGGGGCCGTTAACTATACATCCCATCACGGCTATCTTGAGTCCGCTATTGCCTATCGTATCGGTGAGTTCGCGTTTGATATCCGCTACGGTCTTTTGCAGGTTGAACATCGTGCGTCCGCAGCCGGGGCAGGAGATGAACTCTGTCTTATACATCCGTACACGTGCCGCCTGCAGGATATCTGAAGCAAGACGTGTGAGTTGCTCATCCGTAAAGTGGGGATTACTGAGGATGATTTCCGTGGCATGGTTATCCCATAGAAGTCTGCCGCATTCGGCAGCGGCGTGGAGCTGGAAGAGTGACCAATCACTCTCATTATCCGCGAAACGGACCGTGTTGTTGTCTACCGATAGGGTGAGGTCGTGATAGCGTGGCGAGAGCGGGTCGGTGAACCAGCGTATGAGTGCCTGAGCCACGGGTACTTCGGCTTCGGGCTCTTCACTCAGACTAATACGTACGGTATCGCCTATACCATCGGCAAGGAGGGCACCTATACCGACGGCAGACTTGATACGCCCGTCTTCCCCCTCACCTGCTTCAGTGACGCCGAGGTGTAGAGGGAAAGCCATCCCCTCTGCATCCATAGTCTTAACCAACAGACGTACCGTCTCCACCATCACCCGCGTGTTGGACGATTTGACGCTGAGGACGATATCGCTAAAGTGTTCGCGCACGGCAATACGTAGAAATTCCATGCACGATGCCACCATCCCTTCGGGCGTGTCACCATATTGGTCCATCATCCGTTTGGAGAGAGAACCATGGTTGACACCAATGCGCAGGGCAGTATGATGGGTGCGGCATATGGTGAGCAGACGGGTGAAACGTTCGTCTATCTCATCAGGACGATTGGCATAGTTACCCGGGTTGATTCGCACTTTCTCCACTACTGCCGCGGCGGCATCTGCCACGTCGCTACGGAAATGTATATCGGCAACAAGGGGCAGGGTGATGCCTTCGCTGCGAAGTTGAGCATGGATTTGCGCCACTGATTCCACTTCGCGCATTCCTTGTGTAGTATAGCGTAGCAATTCAGCTCCGGCATAAGCGCAACGCTTGGCTTGCTCCACACTGGCGTCAATATCGTTAGTGGAAGTGTTTGCCATGGTCTGTACGCGTATGGGGGCTTCACCCCCTATGGTGAGGGTGCCAACATGGCAGACAGTGCTCTTGCGGCGGGTAAATATGGGATAAATATTCATTTTTTTGTCAAAAAATTTGCATATGTCAAAAAATAGCAGTACCTTTGCACGCTTTTTCAGCAGAAAGAGTGTTGAATCAGTAGCTCAGCAGGTAGAGCACATCCCTTTTAAGGATGGGGTCCTGG
>CAMHEP010000019.1 GCA_946184195.1 uncultured Bacteroidales bacterium
GACCAAATGCTCATCGAGGCGTACACTTTGTTGAGTCAAGTAGAATCGCATCGATTAGGCGAGGTATTACATCTTTTCAATACCATGGCGACCGGCGTATGCGAGGGACAGCAGTTAGATGTCGATTTCGAAAATCGCGACGATGTCACACTAAATGACTATCTGAAGATGATTGGCGGTAAGACGGCTATTCTACTGGCGACCGCTCTACGTATAGGTGCACTGCTTGCCGGCGCGAATGAACAAGAACAGTTGACTATATATGAGATTGGATATCATCTTGGTATAGCTTTCCAGATAGAGGATGACCTATTGGACTGTTATGGTGATGAGAAAACTTTTGGAAAGGCCATCGGCGGTGACATCCGCGAAGGCAAGAAAACTTACCTGCTCCTCACGGCCAACGAGCGTAACGGACAACCCATTCAGACACGCGGTCGCAGTCTCGACGAGGTGCTCTCAGACTACGATAGGCTCGGCGTGAAACAAGCTACCACAAAAGCTATTACCGATGAGACAGAATCGACTCGTCGACTTCTGCTTACGCTGCCCGTGACCAACGCACGTGAGCAGTTGATGTCCCTTGCCGACAAATTAGCGCAACGAACCATATAGATAGACTCTTAATATCATTATACTATGCCTTATAGACGATTACCAAACACCGATCAAGCACGACTTCGCGCCTTGCAAACCGCTTTACGCAAGGCAAGTGAAGCCAATTACAACGAGATTGTACTCAACTACAAGACCGTCAATGAAGCACAACGCTTCCTGACACAATTTGAGATATTTATCTCTCAATACAAAGACAACTTCACCAGTAAGGTAACAGCAAACAAGAAATATCGGCATATCGTGCAGAACGCACGTATGTATATCAGTCATTTCATTCAAGTGTTGAACATGTCTGTTATACGTGGTGAGATAAAACGTGAACAGAAAGAGTTATATGGCTTGGATCCGAATGCAAACATAGTGCCGGACCTTACTACTGCAGAAGACCTGCTAAAATGGGGAGAGAATATCATCAATGGAGAGCAGAAACGTATTGCTCAGGGAGGATTCCCCATATATAACCCTGCTATAAATAAGGTGAAGGTTCACTACGACATTTTCCGCGAACACCAAATCAATCATGCCCTGCACAAACAAACCACGGGACGTGTCCAAGGCAGTTTAGGCGATATGAGAGAGCAGGCGGATGAATTGATTTTGGATATATGGAACCAAGTGGAGAACCACTATAAGAATCTGCTTCCGTATGCCCGTTTGCAGCATTGTAAGTCCTACGGTGTCGTATACTATTATCGTACGGGCGAAAAGAAACTCACGGAAGCGCACGACCGTGAGTTAGAGCAAGCAGAGAGGAGTCAAACTACTCTCCAATGGTCTTAGAGGGAGTGATGACCACGTCCACGGGTTTATCCAACCAGTTGTACGGCAGATCCTTGGAGTAGAGTTGGCAATCATAGCATACACCGATAACGTGTGTTTTCATGCGTCGGATAAATCGGTCATAATATCCTGACCCATGTCCTAAGCGCCTGCATTGATTATCAAATGCTACACCGGGTGCCACGATAAGATCGACCTTGCCCTCATAGGGCAAAGTTTGAGGCTCAGGAATACCGAAACGCCCGCGCTTCATCAGTTCCTCGCCCGCATAAGGACGGACTTCAAGGCTATGGCGATGGGCAATGGGAAAGAGAAATGTTTTATCGCCCTCGTATTTAGTTAACAGAGGACGTAAGTCAACCTCATGATGAACGGGATAATAGAGAAGGATAACTTTAGCTGAGCGAAAATAAGGATGTTGCTCCAACTTCTCCTGAATAAGAGCAGACTCTTCGCGAATAGTATCTTCGGTAAGGACACGACGACGCTGGTCCATAATACCACGTAATGCTATCTTACGCCGTTTGACACGTTCCCAAGGAAGAAGAGACTTTAAGTCAATAATCTGACTGGCAAATAAACCCGACATATTGGTTGGTGTTAGTGTTACAAAAATGAAATTAGGCTGCGAAATTACACTTTTTTTCGCACATAAGCAAATAAAGACGATTTTTTTAACAAAAAACTAATGTTTAGACAAGTAAAATATCTGCTTTTCGCCGGACTTATGCTCATAGTGCTCTGTTTCGGCTGCTCTAAGAGTGATAGTAGTGCCTCCCTCTCGAACGTCGCCAGGGTGACAGCGTTTTCATTCAACGGTCAAGACACGCTGCCAGGATTGGCAGAAGCTAAGTTTGTAGTTGATGAACTCAATGACACCGGACGTATCTACACGCCGGACAGTCTGCGTTATGGTACAAAAATCAATAAGGTTGTTCCGAAAATAACCTATCAAACATCTCCCTCGGCAGTACGTTTCGAGTATGAAACCGGTTACTATAACTTCCAGACGGGTGATACCATCGATTTCACACTCAAGCCGCTCACGCTCATTGTGACTTCTATGGACGGCTCCAAGAAAAAAGCCTACCATATAGAAACAATCGTACACAAAGCCAATCCTGACCTATTCACATGGAAATGTGATCAAGAAAACATCTACTCAACCTCATTTAGTGAGCAACAATTGGTGCACCATAAGGATGCCTTCTATCTCTTTAGTTTTGACGGCTCGTCTACCAAGCTGTACACATCTTCCACAGGAGTTACTTGGCAGGAGGTTGCCACCAACCTTCCTTCAACAGAAATGAAGGTGAAGAATATTTTTACTGTGGAGGATACTCTTTATTATGCCATTGACTCAACTCTGTATTTCTCCACCGACGGTACGGCATGGAAAAGCCGCAGCACTCCGGATAGTCTAGCTGTCAAGGCTTACCTTTTCACTTGGACAATATTGGGCGATATACAAATACCTATATTGGTAGCGGAGAAAAATGACAAAAGTCTTCACCTTGTTAAAATGCAGAATAATGAGTATGTACCTGTCTGCCAACTCAGCAATAACTTTCCTCTCTCCGGTTTTGCTTCCGTTGTTTTCCAAGCTCAAAGCCAACGTCTGCGTGCAATGGTGATGGGAGGTTATGACCATTTTGGAAATATGCTCAGTAGTCGTTGGAATTTCGAATACATAGACGATTACGATGGCAGCGATGCTATTATTCGCTTAGCTGACTATAGCATCGGTCGCAATATGTCACCTATCAGTAACACCTCCCTGGCGTGGTACAACAAGAAGATATACCGATTCGGGGGAATTGATAAAACGGGAAAACTTATAGGCGACACTATATATCAGTCCACTGATGAAGGTATATCTTTCCAGCGTGTGGATACAGTGAGCAATAAACTTCCTGCCTCGTTCGGGGCACGGCAACGTATGAATATTCTCGTTGTGGATAAAGCGATTTATCTCTGCGGAGGACAAACGGCAGAGGGCAACAAGAATGATTTTTGGGAAGGGACTATAAACTCAATTAAATGGACAAAATAAATTTACACTATATGCGTATACATTTTATAGCCATTGGCGGTGCAGCGATGCATAATTTAGCCATGGCAGTAGCTGCCAAAAAAGGATATATCGTTACCGGTTCGGACGATGAGATTTTCGATCCCGCTCGTACTCACCTCATGGAGGCAGGACTTCTGCCGGAAAAAGCCGGTTGGTTTCCCGAGAAGATCACTCCCGACATTGATGCCATCATCCTCGGTATGCATGCTCGTGAAGATAATCCAGAGCTTATGCGGGCCCGTGAATTAGGACTTAAGATTTACTCTTTCCCCGAATATCTCTATGAGCAGACAAAGGACAAGATACGTATCGTCATAGGTGGTAGTCATGGTAAGACCACCACTACCTCCATGATTCTCTATGTTCTCCAACATTTGGGCATTGAGGCTGATTATATGGTTGGTGCACAAATAGAGGGGTTCGAGCGAATGGTACGCCTAAGTGATACCGCTAAATACGCTGTCTTTGAGGGGGATGAGTACCTTACCAGTCCGCTGGATTTACGTAGTAAATTTCTCTGGTATCATCCCCATGTAGCGATTCTCACCGGTATTGCGTGGGACCATATCAACGTATTTCCCACCTTTGATAGCTATGTAGATACCTTCCGTCAGTTTGTGCGTACCATTGAGCCGAACGGCACATTCATATACTATGAAGGCGACGAGAACCTGCGTGCTATCGCTATTGATGCACGCCATGATATCACCTGTGTGCCGTACCACGAATACGAAGGAAAAGTCCCCATGCAAGTCTTTGGGCGTCATAACATGCAGAACCTTCAAGCAGCTATGTTGGCTTGTCATTCCATCGGTGTAAATCCTGATGATTTCTACCGCGAGATAGCAGGTTTTAGTGGTGCCAGCAATCGTTTGGAAAAGATTTGCGAGACAGAAAAGGCTGTAGCGTACAAGGACTTTGCACACAGTCCTTCCAAACTGCGTGCCACTATCAATGCAGTCAAAGAGCATCACAACGACAAACGTGTCATAGCTTGTATGGAACTACATACTTTTTCCTCGCTTATGTCAGAATTCCTACCTCAATATAAGGGTTGTATGTCAGAAGCCGACGTAGCTTTTGTCTACTTTAACCCGCATGTGGTAGAACATAAACGTCTCACGCCTATCTCTCCTGAAGAGGTTAAAGAGGCTTTTGGCACGAAAAATGTAGAGGTCTTTACTGATAGCCGACAAATGGCTGAGGCACTAATGGGTTTAGACTATTCCAACGCTGTCTTGCTTATGATGTCAAGCGGTACTTTCGATGGTATAGACGTTCCCTCCTTTGCCAAACAGTTGCTACATGCGTAACTAATATCTGATGAGGTACAAAACAATGAAAAAGTACATTTTCCCCACATTAACCGCGGTGTGTTTGTTGTTTGGATTTCTAATTGGTAATACCCTTTCCAACAAGGCGAACGCCCAACGTTTCTATATTCAGAACGGACAAATTTATAGTGCACCGGATAGTAAAGTGAGTCAACTGCTTGGTCTCATGCAACGGGCATACGTTGATGAAATAAATATAGATAGTATCACAGAGGATGTAATGCAGGACTTAGTGAAGCATCTTGATCCCCACTCAGCCTACATTCCCAAGAAGGACTTGGAGTTGGTCAATAGCGAATTAGCAGGCTCTTTCTCCGGTATCGGCGTGCAGTTCTCCATTCAGAACGACACCATCGGCATCGTGGCCGTTATCGCCGGAGGTCCCTGTGAAGGAGTAGGAGTATTGGCAGGAGACAAGATTATTGAAGTCAATGATACTGCCTTTGTAGGAAAGAAGATTAATAATGAACGCGTGATGCACACGTTACGTGGTCCCAAAGGCACCAAAGTTAAACTCGGCATCCAACGTGCCGGTACTGACGAGACCCTTTATTTCACCATCACTCGTGGCGACATCCCTGTCCATTCGGTAGATGCGACTTTCATCATTGATACGCCTAATAAAAAAATTGGTTTTGTACGCGTCAATAAGTTTGGAGAGTCCACATATCAAGAGTTCATCAAGGCGCTTGGCGAGTTGCGCCAGCAAAAGGCTGAAGCCTATATTGTGGACTTGCGAGAGAATAGCGGAGGTTACATGGACCAAGCTATCCGTATGGCAAATGAATTCCTGCGTTCAGGCGATATGATTGTATACTCAGAAGGTCGTGCTTATCCACGCTATGAAGCCAACGCCAACGGAACAGGACGATTCAAAGATGTGCCGCTGGTAGTACTCATTGATAACTTTTCCGCCTCTGCCAGCGAGATTTTCTCAGGTGCTATGCAGGATAACGACCGTGCAACCATTATCGGAAGACGCTCCTTTGGCAAGGGATTGGTGCAACAGCAGATGTCACTGCAAGATGGTAGTGCTGTCCGACTTACGGTTGCTCGCTATTATACACCGTCGGGACGCTGTATTCAAAAGCCATATAAGATGGGAGACCAGGAAGACTATGAAAAGGAGCTGCTGGATCGCTTTGAACATGGCGAATTATATAGTGCCGATAGCATCCACTTCAGTGACACCACTGTATACAAGACCAAGAATGGACGTATTGTTCGTGGCGGAGGTGGTATCATGCCGGATATCTTTGTCGGACGCGATACGACACTGAATACGCCGTGGTATAATATCTGCGTCAATAGAGCCTATACCTATCAGTTTGCCTATCAATATACGGACAAACACCGCAAGGTGCTCTCGCAATATAAAGATTGGCAAAGTCTGGAACGCTATCTGCTCAGCCATCCTTGGATGGATGACTTTGTTGAGTTTGCTGCCAGCAAGGGGGTAGAACCTAACGAATCACAAATAGCCAAATCCCAACCCTTGCTCACCAGACTGGTGAATGCCTACATTGTGCGTAATATCCTCGGAGACGAAGGATTCTTCCCTCTGTTTGAGCGCGATGACGAGATTACCCGTCGTGCGGTGGAGGAATTAAGCAAATGATAATATGTTAATCAAATCAAACAATAGATATGAGTTTAGTTAAATCTATTTCCGGTATACGTGGCACTATAGGTGGTCGCGTGGGTGAGGGACTCAATCCCGTAGACATAGTACGTTTCACTGCTGCCTATGCGGTGCAACGTATAGCAGCTTCCGATCTCAAGGATGGTCGTCGTCCGCGCATCGTGGTGGGACGTGATGCACGTATCAGCGGCGAGATGGTAGACCTTTTGGTTACAGGGACTCTACTGGGCATGGGATGTGATGTCATCAATATCGGCATGGCATCCACTCCGACGACCGAAGTGGCGGTCACCGGCGAGCAGGCTGACGGAGGTATCATCCTCACGGCCAGTCATAACCCAAAACAGTGGAACGCACTTAAGTTGCTCAACGAGAAAGGAGAGTTCCTTAATGATGCCGAGGGGAAAGAGGTGCTCTCTATC
The DNA here is from genome assembly GCA_946184195.1 of uncultured Bacteroidales bacterium. GTDB lineage: Bacteria > Bacteroidota > Bacteroidia > Bacteroidales > Paludibacteraceae > Colicola. The sequence continues at coordinate 6,871 of CAMHEP010000019.1, forward strand.
GCTGAGAAAGAAGACTTCTGCTTTGCAGAAGTGGAGCATATCGGACATGTTACCCACAAGGATTACCTGCCCTACCATGTGAAAAAAGTGTTAGAACTTAAGCTAGTCAACCGCGACGCTATTGCCCGTCGTAATTTCACCGTAGCTATCGACTGCGTCAACTCCGTTGGCGGACTAGCTATCCCTGCTATACTCGAAGCATTGGGTGTGAAGAATATCATCCGTCTCAATTGCGAGCCCACCGGTCATTTTGCTCATAATCCCGAACCTCTGCCACAACATCTAACTGAAATAAGCGAACTACTCAAACAAGGCAAGGCCGATGTAGGTTTTGTCGTAGACCCAGATGTGGACCGTTTGGCCATCATCTGCGAGAACGGCACTATGTTCGGTGAAGAGTATACGCTCGTCAGCGTGGCTGATTATGTGCTGTGTCACACCCCAGGCAACACCTGTTCCAACATGTCGTCTACCCGGGCACTGAGCGATGTAACCCGTCTACACGGCGGCGAATATAGTGCATCCGCTGTAGGCGAGGTGAATGTGGTAACGGAGATGAAACGCGTGGGGGCTGTCATCGGTGGAGAAGGCAATGGTGGCGTCATCTACCCTGCTGCGCACTACGGACGCGATGCATTAGTAGGTATAGCTCTCTTCCTCTCCGCTCTAGTGGAGCGCGATTGCACGGTGAGCGAACTAAGGAAGACCTTCCCCAACTACTGTATTTCCAAGAACCGCATTGATCTGGCTCCGTCAATGGACGTAGACGCCATTCTCGCTAAAGTCAAGGAGCATTTCAAGGACGAGCGTGTGAACGATCGTGACGGAGTTAAGATCGATTTTGCGGAAGGATGGGTTCACCTGCGTAAGTCCAATACTGAGCCGATTATTCGGGTATACAGCGAAGCTGCTACCATGGACGAAGCCAACCATTTGGCACAGCGGGTGATGCAGTTAATTCAATAATCTTATAATAGGAGACACATACTTTAATTTATGGAGATACTTATAACCAATGACGACGGATGGGGCGTTCAGGGTATTATGACCCTGACGCGTCTCATGACCCGTTTAGGTCATGTGACAGTAGTAGCACCGGACGGACCGCGGAGTAGCATGTCGAATGCTATCTCAATGACCAAACCCATGACCTTGGAAAAGGTTGATTTGTCTACTTGTACCGTTTTCACCGAAGAAGAGAAAGCTCTCATAGATGTCTATATCACGAACGGTACTCCATCTGATTGCGTCAAGTTGGCACTCAATGTCCTCTTTGAAGACGACCCGACCCGTATCTCTCTTATGGTCAGCGGCATCAACCATGGGTCTAATGCATCTATCAATGTTGTCTATTCGGGCACAATGGGGGCATGTTTCACCGGTTGCGAACATGGCATACGAGCCATCGGTTTCTCTATCTACACGCACGAAAACCCGACAGATCTCAGTCATTTCGAGCCCTATATTGTTGACCTATGCCGTCACCTCTTAGACGAAGAATGGGATACTAACATGTGCTACAACGTCAACGCACCTGTCGGCGAGATTAAGGGCATTCAGTGGACTCGTCAATGCAGAGGGCATTGGCAGAAAGAAATCGAGATGCGTCCCGATGAGAACGGTAGTCCACTCTACTGGTTGACAGGGAACTTTGTCAACGAGGAACCCGATGCCACTGATACGGACGAATACGCTATTGCACACGGATATATCTCCGTCCAACCCTGTACCGTGGATATGACTTACTACAAGGCACTATAACTTAATAAATAGTACTACATCACACTGGAACGCTTTGATAAATATTGGATAGGCATCGTGTTGGGACTAATACTTCCGGCACTTTTCTGTGTGGTTTATATAGAGAATTTTCACCTTTGGTCGACTTTCCAAACCTTTGGTATGTTGCTTAAAGAGACATTCTCCCGTCTGCTTTATCTGAGTGTCTTTCCTAATTTGGCATTGATTTTTGTCTTCTACACCCTAGACGCATGGCGTCTAAGCAAGGGGGTGCTTATCGGTGCTTTTCCTTACATCATTGCGAGCGTTATCCTCACCATTTAAACATTTTATTTCCTAAGTAACACTATTCTGCGGGCTGCATGAACAGCTGCGGGAGTATCACCAAGTGTTTGGTTAAGGCGTTTATATTCGGCGAGCATGTCAGACCGATATTTTTCGTCGTTCAGTAGGCGTTCCAGTTCAGCGCGCACCTCTTTCACGGTGAAACGATAGCTGACCATCTCTTGTATCACCTCTTTATCTGCTATGATATTAACGAGTGTGAAGAACGGTATAGAGAAAATCAGTGGTCGCAAGAAACCGAGTGTTTTACTGAGCATCACATAGTATACCGCTACTTGCGGGCATCCCAGCAAAGCGGTCTCAAGTGTTGCTGTTCCGGAGTTGACTATTGCCGCGCGCGCTGTAGCCACAGCGGCATAGGTATTTCGTGTCAAGGTCTCCCCACCGCGTAGATAAGAACGATAGAAGTCATCATCAATGCCGGGTGCTGCCGCCACGACGATAGGATAATCATTAAAAGAACGTGCAGCCTCCAGCATTAGGGGCAAACAATGCTTGACCTCACTTCGCCTGGAGCCGGGCAAGATAGCTATATGTGGGGTACACTCCGCGGAAGCATGAACAGGAGAGCTATTCGTACTACGCCACTTACGAATACTATCCATGGTCGGGTTTCCCACATAGCGACATGTGTATCCGTAGCGGCGGTAAAAACTCTCCTCAAACGGGAAAATACCCAATACCTCATCGCATAGACGGCAAATCTCATGGATGCGGAATGTTTTCCAAGCCCAGACCTTTGGCGGGATATAATAGACTATCCGTATCTGAGGCAGGTTCTTGCGGGCGAAACGCGCCATACGCAGGTTGAAACTGGGATAGTCGATGAGCACGAGCACATCCGGTTTCTCGTCCATCAGTGCCTGCTCAGCAATACGAAAATTGCGCCACACGCTGCCTATGTTCATCAAGACCGCCCATATGCCCATAAAAGCCATGTGTCGATAATCCTGATAGAGACGGCACCCGGCAGCGACCATCTTGTCGCCGCCGAGTCCGCTAAACTGTGCCGTCGGGTCCTCCTGCTTCAGCGCCTCTATGAGGTTGGCTGCATGCAAATCACCCGACGCCTCGCCTGCTATCAGGAAATACTTCATCTTTACTCCTCCGGCATCATCACCACCTCAATGACGTTACCCGGTTCAAGCAAGCGGATGAGGGTTTTCTGAACACTCTCTGAGGTAAGGGCATTCACAGCATCCACATAGTGGGTACGATAATCGATACCGGTCATCATATAACTACGAAGTATACTCAGCCACCAGCTATTCTTTTCGATGTTCTCCTCATAGTCCTTGAGCATGGACTCTTTCTCCTTGCGTAGATCTTCTTCGAGCGGACCGTTCTTGCGAATAGTATTTACTTCCTCGTGTATGATATCCATGAGGCGTGTCTGCATCTTCGGGTCCGTGTCGTATACCATCTGCAGGGATGCCTGTGGTACGGGACGATAACTCATCGTGCCCCAGCAGCTCACACCGTAAGTACCGCCTTCGCGTTCGCGAGCACTTTCTAAATAGCGTGTATCGAGTACTCGTCCCACCATCTGCATATTGAGGATATGCGATAAGGTATAGTCCATATCGTAGGAGCTAAAGCGGACATAGTTACTGGCAGTATGTGTCTCCATCGGTTTGACGAAATAGTTTTTCACCTCACCCTTGGGACTACGTACACCTCGGTCAACGGCTATCTCATGTTTGGATTTCTTTCCCTTGATACCACCTAGCCAACGGCATACCATATCTCTCAACGCCTTGTCCTTAGGGTCTACATTACCTACCAATACAAAGGTGAAGTCAGCCGCATTGGAGAAACGCTCCTTGTAAATAGCTAATGCTTTGTCCATGTCCACTTTCTCCAGCATGGCCATATTGAGCAGTGTGACACGTTCGGAGTAGTTATTGCTAACCATCGAGATGGAATCGCGCCATCCTGCTTTGGGGTTAGCGTCCTTATTGACCAATTGTGTCTTCAATAGGTTGAGCAAGGTCTGATAAGCGTCCTCATCGCGACGTAGAGCGGTAAAGTTGAGGTATACGAGTTGCAGCATCGTCTCCAAGTCTTTCACCGATGAAGAGCCTTCCATAGATTCGGTATAGGCATCTATCTCACTCTCCAGATTAACAGTCTTGCCGGTTAGTGCCTTACGCAAATCATTCATTGAGAAATCACCCAGTCCCATGAAAGAAACAATATCCGAGGCTAAGGTTGCCGAAGGCAGGTCTTTGGTCTCCACCATCGACTTACCGCCCAACGAGAAGCCGTTCAGCAGTACCTCGTCAGCCTTGAAAGCTGTGGGTTTGATAACAACCTTCATACCGTTGGATAATGTCCATTCGGTAGCGCCAAAGGCAGGCAACTCTTTCTCCTGCTTAATCTTTCCCGCTTTGGGCGCATGTTTAACCAGTCGGGAATCCACCTTCTTCACCTCAGGAGCGGCTATCTCCATATGCTCCACCTCGTTGAGGATATCGAGCGCTTCACGCTTCGAGGGGATATACACTCCTGCTTTATCAGGACCGAGTATAGCAATACCGGGATTCGGGTGCACATAGCCCTCAGCAATCTTATTGATACTCTGTAGGTCAAGCATCGGTATAACCGCCTGTACGAAATCATACTCCCACGTAATGCCCGGGATAGGGTCGCCATCCTCAAAATTGCGAATATACTCCCGTGCCAAGGTGATGTTGCGTTGTGTATTGCGCTCGTTGAAGGCTTTTTCATACTCATTGAGGAGACTATTCTTAGCCAGTTCCAACTCATTCTCGGTGAAACCATAACGACGCATCTTCTCCACCTCCATCAGCACATCCCTCAGTGCCTGTGTCTCAAAGCCCTCCTTGGGGACTGCCACCACTTCGAAAGCGTCTTTCAGTTTCACGGTCTCGCCATAGTAAGCGTGTGCCTGAGCGATGTGGGCATCGCTCTTGAGCATCAATTCAGCAAAACGCTGGTTGAGCATCTCACCAATCAGGCTATGGCATAGATCCATCACATAGGCCATATCGGTTCCCTCAACGGCTTTAGGCAGTTGCTCATGCAGGTATTCGATGCTTATTCGTGTAGCGGGTGCCTCTTTGTCGGTAGCGATAGCCACGACGGGATGTTCGCGGAAATCCACGGTATAGAGAGGTCGTTCTCCGCGATTAGTGCGTTCGGGTACATCCGCCCATAGGGCTTTAATCTTAGCCTCAATAGCATCGACATCTATATCTCCAACGACGATAATAGCCTGGTTGTCGGGGCCATACCACTTATGGTAGTAGGAGCGTAAGGCCTCGTAAGCAAAGTTATTAATAACAGCTGTATCACCGATAACGTCGCGCTTGCCGTACTGGGAGTTAGGATATAGTTCGGCATTCACCTTCTTGGACATGCGTCCCCATGCACTATTGCGTGTACGCCATTCCTCACGTATGACACCTCGCTCCGCCTCTATTTCCTCGGGAAGAAGGAGCAGACCGCATGCCCAGTCGTGCATGACGAGCAGTGCGGAGTCAACTATGCCCTCGCGATAGGTGGGGACATCACTCAAACGATAGACAGTCTCATCAATGCCGGTATAGGCGTTGATATTGCCGCCGAAGTTGACACCGACGGATTCGAAGTACTTGATGATTCCTTTTCCGGGGAAGTGCTGCGTACCATTGAACGCCATATGCTCAAGGAAGTGCGCCAATCCATTCTGGTCGTCCTCCTCGAGGACAGCCCCCACGGCTTGGGCTATATGGAAATCTGCGCGTTGTTTAGGTTGCTCATTATGCCGGATATAGTAAGTCAATCCGTTATCCAATTTTCCGACGCGTACATTGGGGTCGACAGGTAACATAGTCGGCTGCTGCGCCGCCGCGATCACTGCTAAACCAAGCAGCAGTAAAGTTGTTAGTTTTCTCATTGTATACACTAATTTATAGAATGAACATGATTGTTTTGCTATCATCAGTAGCCAATGGCTACTAACTTATTTGAGTGCAAAGGTAGCATTTTTTTTTCATATGCACAAAAAAAACGCCCTTTCGAGCGTTTTTTTATTCATTCACAGCGTTATTAAACAGCTACATTTATTGTAGAGAGTCCATTCCTTACAAACAGGAGCCTCCATGTGCGCGACTACGCCACATGGCAGTAATCTGTTCCAAAGTCCCATCCAAAGGTAAGGAGAGGTCCACGTCGTGGAAACAGAAATAGTTAATGCCGAGTTTTTGTATAATCTCAAACCCCGCATCCGCTTCAGGGGCTAGTTACCTACTGCATAACACGTAGTGGTGACTATGTGATGACTATGTGGTCACTATGTGGTCACTATCCAGCTGCAGGGGTGTCGCCTGTTTGCACCGCGTTAGCGGAGGAGGTTGGGGCTGCGGGTTTGTGTGCCGTGCGGCGTTTGGGTTTGGCAGCCGTTTGTTGAGCCTCGTTATTGGCAGCTATGATCTGGTCCCCACGGCTTTGCCACGGACGCGGTCCGAGGATATGCTCGACATCCTCGTGTGTGATAACCTCACGCTCGATGAGCAGTTCAGCCAAGGCGTTATGTCCGTCCTTATGCTCGACGAGGATACGTTTAGCGCGTGCCATCTGCTCTTCGATAATCTTGTGCGACTCCTCATCAATGAGTTCCGCAGTCTTATCAGAATAGGGTTTGGTGAAGCCATAGTCGTATCGTCCGGTGGAGTCATAGAAAGAGAGGTCCTTGAGTCGTTCGCTCATTCCATAGTAAGCGACCATGGCATACGCCTGTTTGGTAGCCCGTTCGAGGTCATTGAGTGCGCCGGTGGAGGTCTGTGAGAGGAAGACCTCTTCAGCAGCTCGTCCGCCGAGCAGCGAACAGAGTTCGTCGAGAAGGTGTTCACGATTGGTGAGTTGTCGTTCCTCGGGCAGGTACCATGCGGCGCCGAGAGCCATACCACGAGGTACGATAGTGACCTTAACGAGGGGGTTGGCATAACGCAGTAGCCATGAGATAGTGGCATGTCCCGCTTCATGGTAAGCAATCGAACGTTTCTCGTCGTCGGTCATGATTTTGTTCTTACGTTCGAGTCCACCGATGATACGGTCAACGGCATCCATGAAGTCCTGTTTGCCAACTTTCTTATGTCCATTGCGTGCAGCGATGAGAGCCGCCTCGTTGCAGACGTTAGCTATGTCGGCACCGGAGAAGCCGGGAGTCTGCTTAGCGAGGAAGTCGATATCGATAGTCTGGTCAATCTTAATCGGCCGGAGATGCACACCAAAAATCTCCTTACGCTCCTGCAAGTCAGGCAGTTCGACATGTATCTGTCGGTCGAAACGTCCGGCACGCAGCAAAGCGGAGTCAAGGACATCAGCCCGGTTGGTAGCGGCAAGGATGATGACGCCGGAGTTGGTACCGAAGCCATCCATTTCGGTGAGGAGTTGGTTAAGCGTAGACTCTCGTTCATCATTACCTCCGGTCATGACGCTCTTGCCACGTGCACGACCTACGGCATCAATCTCGTCGATGAAGATGATAGCCGGAGCCTTCTCCTTAGCTTGTCGGAAGAGGTCTCGTACACGGCTGGCACCGACGCCGACGAACATCTCAACGAAGTCGCTACCGGACATCGAGAAGAAGGGTACGTCAGCTTCTCCCGCCACGGCTTTCGCCAAGAGGGTCTTACCGGTACCCGGAGGTCCTACGAGGAGTGCACCCTTGGGAATCTTACCTCCCAGTTCGGTATATTTCTGCGGATTCTTGAGGAAAGCGACAATCTCCTGCACCTCTTCCTTGGCACCAGCCAAACCAGCGACATCCTTGAAAGTGACTTTATCCTTTTTGTCCTTATCAAAGACCTGTGCCTGTGCTTTTCCGACGCCGAAGATACCTCCCGCCATGCCACTTCCCAAGCCTCGTCCCATCCACATGAAGAAGAGGAAGATGAGCAAGATAGGCATGACGTTGGCTAGAATAAGATACCAATAGTCGTGCGCCTTTTCGAAGGTGACATCAATAGGTTGCAGTCCGGCTTTCTTGCGTTCACGATTTTGGTTGTCCATATACTTAGCGAATTCCTCGACGGAAGGTATGAGTGCGATGAGTTCACCCTTGGTCTTTTGTCCGGCATCCACAGAGCCAAAGACTATACCGTAGCTTTGCTCCCGGATGTGTGCTTTAGCCCTATTGTCGTCGTAGACAGTGAGTTTCTCGACCATGTTTTGTTCGATATAAGCGGTGAACTTGGTATAACTCAAGTCTTTCTGCACAGCATCTTCCTTAGCCGGAGAGAAGAAAAATCCAGCCAATGCTATTAAGAAGAAGAGATACCACACCCAGCCCCAATTGCGTTTGGGACGCTTCCCCTTGTTGTTGGGGTTATTGTTCATCATACGTTGTCTGTTTGCCATCACTCCAAAGATTTTCGATATCGTAATAAGCGCGTGGTTCGCGCAACATGATATGGACAAAGATTGTGCCATAGTCCATAGCTATCCATTCACCATTCTCCTCGCCGGCTGTAGCCAAGGGATGTATGTGTGTGTTGGTACGGACGAAGTCGTCCACTTCGTCACGAATAGCGCGTAGCTGGTTGCCACTTCCTCCCTCACACACGACCATATACTCCACAGGAGCTTCTTTGACTTTCTTAAGGTCGATAGCGACAATACGTTGTCCTTTCTTATTGCGGATACCTTCGACAATGGTATCCAATAGTTTTTTGGTAGATATATTCATAAGTGCTTTGCGAACAAAGTTCGCATGTTATAATTTATCGCGGCAAATGCCGCTTATTGCTACAGTTACAGGCTGCGTTATTTGTAATATATTATACTGCATTTTGCAGGCGTAGAGCATCTGCCTTAGCGAGTTGCTGCTGTGCAAAGTTTTTCGTGACAGTGAAGACGCCATCGTTGAGGAGCTGAGCGTCTACGGATCCGTCATGACCGGGAACGGCATACATGACATCCATCATGATCGACTCAGTGAGCGACCGCAGTCCACGTGCACCGAGCCGGAACTCAATCGCTTTGTCAACAATATAATCGAGAGCCTCATCGTCGAAGACGAGTCGAACTCCATCCATGGCAAGCAATTTCTGATACTGCTTGGTGATAGCATTCTTAGGCTCCGTGAGGATACGACGCAAGGCCGCTCTATCCAAGGGTTCCAGATAAGTGAGGATAGGCAGACGACCGATAATCTCGGGAATAAGACCAAACGACTTGAGGTCCTGTGGTGCAATATATTTGAGGACATTCTTCTTGTCGATGCGTTGCGTTTTCTCGGCAGCGGCAAAGCCGACCACCTGGGTATTGAGCCGTTGTGCAATCTTCTTCTCGATGCCATCGAAAGCACCTCCGCAGATGAAGAGGATATTCTGCGTATTGACGTGAATAAACTCCTGGTCGGGATGTTTTCGTCCTCCTTGTGGTGGTACATTGACCACCGATCCCTCCAGGAGTTTGAGCAGTCCCTGCTGCACTCCCTCTCCACTTACATCACGTGTGATAGAGGGGTTATCACCCTTGCGTGCAATCTTATCTATCTCGTCAATGAAGACGATACCTTTTTCCGCCTTGGGTAGATTATAGTCAGCCTCTTGGAGCAACCGCACGAGTAGGCTCTCCACATCCTCGCCGACATAACCTGCCTCGGTGAGGACAGTGGCATCGACGATGGTGAAGGGAACCTTGAGCATCTTAGCGATGGTACGCGCCATGAGTGTTTTGCCGGTCCCGGTAGAGCCCACCATGACGATATTGGATTTCTCAATCTCGACGCCATCCTCGCTCTTAGGTTGGAGGATACGTTTGTAGTGGTTATAAACAGCGACGGATAGGTATTTCTTAGCCTCGTCCTGACCAATGACATAGAGGTCAAGGAATGCCTTGATATCCTGCGGTTTAGGCAGGTTATCGAGACTGAGGTTATCGACTCCGTTGCCCCGAACCTGTTTCGCGATACTCTCCTGCACCATGCGATGTCCGGACTCGATACACTCCGGACATATCAGCGCTCCATCCAAGCCGGAATAGAGTTGCGTCATCTCTCTGCCGCAGAAACTACAACGGTCGTTTTTCTTAGCCATTCGCTACCCCCTTTTTACGATAGACATTGTCAATCATTCCATAGGAGAGAGCCTCTTCCGCCGTCATCCAATAGTCCCGATCGGCATCGTGACGAATCTTATCCATCGCTTGTCCACTATGGTCGGATATTATTTGATAGAGTTCGTCCTTGAGTTTAAGAATCTCCTTCGCCGTTATTTCGATATCGGAAGCTTGTCCCTGAATGCCCCCCATGGGTTGATGAATCATGACACGGCTATGAGGTAAGGCAGCACGCATACCTTTCTCGCCGGCGACCAAGAGCACAGCTCCCATGGAAGCCGCCATTCCGGTGCAGATAGTGGCCACCCGGCTATGTACGAACTGCATGGTATCGTATATCCCCAATCCGGCATAGACAGAGCCTCCCGGTGTATTGAGATAGATACTGATATCGCGGTCGCTATCCGCAGAATCCAGATAGAGTAACTGAGCCTGGATGACATTAGCCGTATAGTCATTCACTTCGGTGCCGAGGAAGATGATACGGTCCATCATGAGACGTGAGAAGACGTCCATTTGCGTGACATTCAATTGTCGCTCCTCCAAGATAGAGGGGCTGATATAACTATCAGACATTACCTTCTCTACGTGCATGGAGTTGAGTCCCTGCGCCGTAGCAAATTTCAAGAAATCGTTCATTATTATATATTATATTGTATAGATATATTATATTGTATAGTTTTGCTATCATTGATTAAAAACGCCATGCAGCTCCGGCTATCCCATTAATCCCCAAGGATTGGTAGCCATAGAAGATATCATTGTGCCGGCAGATGATATTA
>CAMHEP010000020.1 GCA_946184195.1 uncultured Bacteroidales bacterium
GGCGGCAGGAGCCAGTTGGTAGTCATATAGTGTGATGAGTCCCATCACTCCGCTTCCGTTAGCCCGAACCACTTCTATAGCCCTTTCGGCGTCGTATCCGGTGAGTACCTGGTTTTCCACGAGCACCACCTTCTGCCGTGGACGCAGGTCGCCTTCTATCTGGTTCTCCAGTCCATATGTTTTGGGCTCGTGGTAGACATAAACGAACGGCATGGATAGTGCATCAGCAATCATCGTTCCGTGGGCGATAGCGTTGTTGGCGATACCTGCTATCACATCCGCATCGGGGAAGTTCTCTGCTACCAGTCGTGCCATCTCCAGTTTGATGATATTGCGGGAGTGGGTGTAACTAAGCAGTTTGCGGTCATCCAAGTAGAACGGTGCTTTCCAGCCGTTGGCGAAGCGGAAGGGGTCATTTATCTGGAGATGAAACGCCCTCGTCCGGAGAAGCATCTTCGCCATAGATAATTGTAAAGGCGTACTATCTGTCTTCATGGGTGTAGGAGTGGTTGTCGTATAATTAGGCTACAAAGGTACAACTTTTTTGTCATATACACAAGGGTTGCCTTATTTTTTCAATCTTTTTCGATATTTTTGTGCCTGCGTCGAATGTTGAGTGAAGTGTTGCATACTCTCGTCTATGTCGCAAAGGATGACATAGAGCCTATATGTCTCAGTAAGAGCCTGTCGGTCATCCTCGGTGAGTGCAAAACGATAGCGCGACTTGTCCCCTGTCAGTTCGATGCGGAAACGACGGGAATTGTCCATGGCGAGGAAGTGCATGAGCCGTACGGCGGACTCTCCCTCCGCCGTGAGCCGTTCGTAGTATTGCTCTGCCGTTTGGTAGGCATGATTGTGCACCCGTTCAGAGGTTTCCATACTATCTACGCTGACGCGGATGGAGTGGGCATGGATAGGATAACTGCCCACATAGTGGGCAATGAGGCTTAATTCGCGTTTGTCCGATACCTCCGCGGAGATATAGCAACGCTCCAAGTTGCGTGATACGGTCAGCCTCTTGTGGACATAGTGTCCGGCATCCTCATAGTCTTTGTGATGAGTGTAATCAAAGAGACTCAACAGAGAGTCCCGTTGCAACTCCAAGATAGAAAGGAGTGAATCGTGATAGACGATAGAATGTTCGTGTTGCAGAAGCGCCAGGCTATCTTGTTCTTGTTTGAGAGCCCGTTGTTCCTGTACGGACGGTTTCCTTGTTCCTGAACAGGCAGAGACGAGCAGAATAGTGAGCAAAAAAAAGTATACTTTTTGCATGGTTAGTATAAAATTTGGTACAAAGGTACGATTTTTTCAAAGAAAAACAAAAAAAAACATATAGAATGTTGCACGAATGTAATTTTTTTTGTAATTTTGCAGCCGATATGGTGTGAACCAAACAACGTAAAACGACATAAAATTAACAAATGATTATGAAAAGAAGTTTATTCTTTGTGTCTATCATCGCAGCTGTGATGTTGGCATCCTGCAGCAAGCAATTGCCGCAACCCGATCAGATTACCGTAAATCCGAGCCCGCTGGCAGTGGTTGGTAACAAAGTTAACGCTGAGATTACCGGTACTTTCCCTCAGAAGAAATTTGCGAAGAAGGGTATCCTTGTTGTTACTCCCGTGCTGAAATATAACGGGCAGGAGGCAGTAGGTGAGCCTGTGACCTATGTGGGTGAGAAAGTGAAAGATAACGGTACCGTTGTATCGTATAAGAACGGTGGCAAGTACAGCCAGAGTGCAAGTTTTGACTATGTACCTGAGATGGCTCAGTCGGAGTTGTATCTGCGTTTTTCCGCCAAAGTAGGCAAGAAAGAGATTGAGATTCCTGACCTGAAGATTGCCGATGGTGTGGTTGCAACCGCTAAATTGGCTGAGGCTAAGGACAATAAGATGGTGTTGGGAGCCGATAAATTCCAACGTATTATCCAAGAGGTTCAGGAGGCAGATATCCGTTTCCTCATCCAACAATCCAACCTTCGTCAATCGGAGCTCAAGAGCCAGGAAATGAAGGATTTGAAGGCTGCCATCGTTGACGCAGACAAGGCTGAGAAGAAAGCTATCAACAAACTGGAAGTAAGCGGTTATGCCAGTCCTGATGGCGGTATGGCTCTGAATGAGAAGCTGGCGAAGAGCCGTCAAGCTAACGCACAAAGCTACCTGAAGAACGATCTCCGTCGTAATAAAGTGAAAGCTGAGATTGAATCGAATATCACCGCTGAGGACTGGGCAGGTTTCCAAGAGGCAATGGAGAACTCGAATATCCAAGACAAAGAATTGGTTCTGCGTGTGCTGAGCATGTATAGCGATCCCGAGGAGCGTGAGGCACAGATTAAGAATTTGAGCAATGTATACAAGAGCATTGCCGAGGAGATTCTTCCTGCATTGCGTCGCAGCCGTCTCATCTTGACTACTGACCTTATCGGTAAGTCGGACGAGGAGATTAAGGACCTGATGAAGAACGATCCTTCGAAACTGAACGTAGAGGAGATGCTTTATGCTGCTACTTTGACCTCTGACAAGGCTGAGAAACGTGCTATCTATGAGCAGGTGGCTAAGCAGTTTGGTGATTGGCGTGCATACAACAACCTTGGTATGATGCAGTTTGAGGAGGGTAACGTAGCAGAGGCTCGTCGTTTGTTTGCTAAGGCGTTGACTATTGCTCCGGATAATGCAGACCTCAACTACAACGCTGCTATGGCAGCTATGGCAGACGGTGACCTCAAGAAAGCTGAGCAGCACTTGGGTAAGGCTGCCGGCTCGAAGGGTGACATGAAGGGTGCTATGGGTACTCTCTACACCATGAAGGGTGACTATAAGGCTGCTAAGGCTGCTTACGGTAACGACGCTACCAACAACGCCGCTGTTCAGCAGATTCTCGATGAGGACTATGCTGCTGCTCGTCAGACATTGGCCAATGTGGCTCAACCCAACGCAACGACTGCTTATCTGCAGGCTATCGTAGGTGCTCGCACCAACGATCGTCAGGCTGTTTACCGTGCTATGCGTGACGCTGTCAACCGTGATGCAAGTCTGAAGGCAAAAGCTCAGAAAGATATCGAATTTGCTAAGTTCGCTGAGGATAGCGAGTTCCAGGCTATCATTAAGTAAGATAAATAATGTCCGTACTTTTCCCAAAAGTACCGAAACCCCGTGAATGGGACTATCGCCCCATTTACTACGACAAAGAGAAGGAGGCGCGCAAGGAAAAACTTGCGCGTCTTCATCACGGGTCGTTCCGTGAGGAGCACGAGAAACACATGTCAAGCGTGCAGAAGAAACATAGTTCGCGTCTTGCCTTTTGGGTGGCATTACTGCTATTGTTACTCTTTGCGTTTTGGTATGTGGTGTAGGACACCCTAATAATATATAATAAGGTATACCCGACCATTATGGATGTTATCCGTTTATTACCTGACAGTGTCGCCAACCAGATAGCAGCCGGTGAAGTGATTCAGCGTCCCGCCTCGTGCCTGAAGGAACTGGTGGAGAATAGTTTGGATGCCGGTGCTACGCATATCCGTGTGTTGGTGCGCGATGCCGGTAGAACATTGTTGCAGGTGGTGGACAACGGGACGGGTATGAGTGAGACGGATGCGCGCATGGCTTTTGAACGTCATGCGACGAGTAAGATACGTGAGGCGAACGACCTCTTTGCCTTGCGCACCATGGGCTTCCGCGGTGAGGCATTGCCCAGTATATCCGCGGTGGCACATGTGGAGGTACAGACACGTACTAAAGACAATGAAGTGGGAACGCTTCTTGAGATAGCCGGCGGTGAGGTGTTGAACCAGTCTATTTGCCAGTGTCCTGTGGGAACAAATATTAAGGTGAAGGACCTATTCTATAATGTGCCGGTACGCCGTAAGTTCCTCAAGACTGATCAAACAGAACTGCGTAATCTTCTGAACGCTTTCTATCATATTGTATTGGTTTATCCGAAGGTTCAATTCACCTTTGTGAGCGATGATGAAGTGCTGATGGATCTGTCTGCTTCCACGGAGAAACAGCGTATTGAGAATATCTTCGGCAAAGGCACAGGACGTCCCTATACCTCTCAGTTGGTGGAAGTGGCGACAGATACTGAATTGGTCTCTATACGGGGCTTCGTGGGTAAGCCGGAATCGGCGGGTAAGTCGTCCCAACAGTTCTTCTTTGTGAACGGACGCTTTATGCGTCATCCTTATTTTCACAAGGCAGTGATGACAGCCTATTCGGGGATGCTTCCGGGGGACTATTCGCCGTCTTATTTTATCTATTTCGATATATCTCCCGAACTGATTGATGTCAATATCCATCCGACTAAGACGGAGATTAAGTTCCAGGACGAACAGGCTGTGTTCCAAATTCTTATGGCTGCTGTGCGCGAGTCGTTAGGTAAGTTCAATGTGGCTCCGTCGCTGGATTTTAATCGTTCGGGTGAGATCGAGATGCCGGTGCCCGCCTCCGGGCAGGTAGCGGCACCCAAAGTTACCTTTGATCCTACGTACAATCCTTTTAAGACGCGCCAAACAACACAACCCTCGGTACCCTCTTCATGGCAAAATCTGTATACCAATCGTAGTCCCTTGAGTAGTGGAATACCGGAGGAAAGAGATGTGGAACCTATCATACCGCAACTCCTTGATACCGAAGTATCAGATTTGCGTCTTTTCCAGTACGATGACCGGTATATCATCTTCCCTGCAGAAGGTGGACTGATGTTCGTGAATCAGCATCGGGCACATACTTGTGTACTCTACTATCGTCTCAAGAGGCAGATGGAGAATAAACATGGTATTTGTCAGCAGTTACTTTTCCAGGAAGAGATTACTCTCACTCCTGACGAAATGGTGTTGATGGCGTCGTTGGAAGGTGAGTTGCAAAATATAGGATTTGATGTGGTACAGTTCTCCAAGCAGAGTTATGCTATAGTCGGTGTTCCGGCTGCGCTTAACGGTACAGGAGGGGTAGAGGTGCTTCGGGAGATACTTGCTGAGGTGGGAGTCAAACAGACACGTGTGGAAGATGAATGGAGGGATAAGATTGCCTTGGTGGTTGCCCGTGATGCAGCTATCCCCAACGGCAGACACCTGACGGACGAGCAGATGCGCGAGCTATTACGTGAACTGTGGCAACTGCCTATTTACCGCCGTACGCCGGATGGTAAGGTGGTGATGAGTGCGCTGACAGATGGGGAGATACGCAAACGTTTTTAATCGACTTATATCATGAGAAAATTATTCTTTTTACTCCTATGCGGACTGATGGCAGGTTGTGTGGAGAAAGCCGATCATCTGACCATCTTGCATACCAACGACACTCACTCCCAGGTGGAGCCGTTGGCTAATGGAAAGGGTGGATATGCGCGTCGCATGGGACTTATTAATCAGGAGCGTGCCAAAGACGCTAACCTGATCTTGGTTGATGCCGGCGATTTCAGCCAAGGTACACCCTACTTTAATTTTTTCCATGGCCGTGTGGAGGTGGATGCCATGAATAGGATGGGCTACGATGTGGCTACGTTGGGCAATCATGAGTTCGATAATGGTGTCGACACGCTGGCAGCTATCCTTCGGGATGCTAAGTTCGATGTTGTATGTGCCAACTATGATCTCACAGGCTCCAAGTTGGAGGGATTAGTCAAACCCTATACTATCCTGCATCGAGGCGGACTGAAAATAGGTGTCTTTGGCTTGGGAGTCGCTCCCGGCACACTGATAGCAGCGAATAATTTCCAACCCTTGGCATATCTTGACCCTTATAAGACGGCTCAACAAACGGCTAATATCCTGCGGGAAAAAGGCTGTGATGTGGTGGTGTGCCTTTCGCATCTGGGTACTGTTGCTAAGGAAAAAGGAGGCGTTTGTGATACAACCTTGGCGAAAGTAACCAAGGATATTGATGTCATCATCGGCGGGCATACACACCAGATTTTAGACCTGAGGTATAAGAACCTGGACGGTAAAGAGATACCCGTGGTGCAATGTGGCAAATCCGGTGTTCGCTTGGGCAAAATTACATTAAAACTTGCTACAAATTAATGTTTGTCGAGTAAAAATTTGCATAATTCAAAAAAATGTCGTAATTTTGCACTCGATTTTGCGTAGTACGCATTTTAATACGAAAATAATAACATCTAAAAACGAATAATTATGTCAGAAATTGAAGCAAAAGTTAAATCTATTATCGTAGATAAACTTGGTGTAGAAGAAAGTCAGGTTACTCCTGAGGCAGGTTTCTCCGCAGATTTGAATGCAGACTCATTGGATACCGTTGAGTTGATTATGGAGTTTGAGAAAGAGTTCGGTATTACCATTCCTGATGAGGACACTCAGAAAATCACGACTGTAGGTGACGCAATCGCTTACATTGAGAAGGCACTTGCATAAGTTTACAGGTAAATGTGTTAGGTTTACGAGTTTACGGGATAACTGTAGGCTCGTAACTTTGTAAAAAGATAGATATGGAATTACGAAGAGTTGTCGTTACCGGTTTGGGCGCTTTGACACCGTTGGGTAATACAGTTCCCGAGACGTGGGAAAATATGATTGCCGGAAAGAGCGGTGCCGCTCCTATTACCCATTTTGATGCATCGCTCTGCAAGACTCAATTTGCTTGTGAGGTGAAAGATTTTGATCCTTCGCCCATCTTGGATCGTAAGGAGGCACGCAAGTTGGACCGCTTTGCGCAAATGGCTGTTTGGGTTACCAAGGAGGCATTGGAGGATGCGCATATGGATATGGATAAAGAGGACAAAGAGCGCATCGGCGTTGTTTGGGGAAGCGGAATGGGAGGACTGCAAACGTTGGAGGATAACCTGTACGACTTTGCTCGTCGCGGGGGTGCCCCCATGTTCAATCCTTTCTTTATCCCCAAAGTGATTATCTCCATGGGCGCCGGTCAAATCTCTCTGATGTTTGGACTGAAAGGTCCGAGTTTCGGTGTGACTTCTGCCTGCGCTACCTCATCGCATGCTCTCTCCCAGGCTTACGATATGATACGTCTGGGTAAGGCGGATGTGATAGTGTCCGGTGGTTCGGATGCCAATGTGACTATTGCCGGAATAGGCGGATTCAACTCCATGCACGCCATATCTACTCGTAACGATAGCCCGGAGACAGCAAGCCGGCCTTTCTCCAAGTCACGTGACGGATTCGTGATGGGTGAGGGCGCTGCTTGTCTTATCTTGGAGGAATATGAGCACGCTAAGGCGCGTGGTGCCAAGATATATGCCGAAATGGTAGGAAGCGCCATGACTTCGGATGCCTACCATATGACGGCTCCTGACCCGTCGGGTGCCGGTGTTATCCGCGTGATGCGTGATGCTCTGCGCGATGGAGGACTGAAGCCTGAGGATGTGGACTATATCAATACGCATGGTACGTCAACACCGCTGGGCGATGTGGCTGAACTGCATGCTATTCAGGAGGTGTTCGGCGAGCACGCATACAAACTCAATATCGACTCCACTAAGTCGATGACCGGTCACCTGCTCGGAGCTGCCGGTGCGGTGGAAGCATTAGCATGCGTACTCTCTATCCGTGATGGTATAGTGCCCCCTACTATCAACCACGAGGAGGGCGATGAGGACGAAAATATCGATTATCGCCTCAACTTGACCTTTAACAAGGCTCAAAAGCGTGATGTCCGTTGTGCGATGAGTAATACCTTCGGATTCGGTGGACATAACGCTACGCTCGTATTTAAGAAATGCGAGGACTAATCGTATAGGTTGGTCTGAACAAAATAAACACAAATTAATTATTATAAGTCTTTTTAAGGAGATTGTACTATGATTTCTGCTAAGATTGGCGAGAACGCCGGACTTATCTGGTCTGCACTGCAAGGCGGTGCGCTCGCACAAAAAGCACTGAAGAAAGCTACTAAGCTGAAAGATGCTGACCTTAACCTGGCTCTGGGCTGGTTGGCTCGTGAAGGCAAAATCGCTTTTGATGTACAGGAGAGCGATGTAATTATTTCGCTGAAGTAATTCCATACTTTTCAATAAAAGGACAACGTATGGTGGTAGCGATAGTGGGTGCCTCGGGTGCCGTAGGACAGGAGTTGTTGACAGTGCTCGCAGAGCGTCACTTTCCTATTACCGAACTTAGGTTATTCGGTTCCGCACGTAGTGCCGGGACCGAATATCTTTTCGAGGGCAAGTCTTATCGTGTGGAACAGTTGTGTCATGGCGACCAATTCCGTGGCGTGGATATTGCCTTTGTCAGCGCGGGTGGAGGTGTGAGCAAAGAGTATGCTCAGGATATCACCCGCTATGGCGCAGTGATGATTGATAACTCGTCAGCATTCCGTATGGATGCGGATGTACCCTTGGTGGTTCCCGAGGTGAATGCCTTAGATGCGCTCTCTCGACCGCGTGGTATCATTGCTAACCCTAACTGCTCTACCATCGTGATGGCATTGCCATTGCTGGCAATCCATCGTTTAAGTCCTATCCGGCGAGTCCATGTCGCTACCTATCAGGCTGCCAGCGGTGCCGGTGCAGAAGCTATGCGGGAATTGGAACAGCAGTATCGTCAGACCCTGAATGGTGAGGAGGTGACGCATCGTAAGTTCCTCTATCCTTTGGCTTATAATGTCATCCCTCAGATAGATGTCTTTGCCGATGATGACTATACGAAGGAGGAACTGAAAATGCATAACGAGACACGTAAGATTTTTCATAGTGATGTCACCGTGTCGGCTATGTGTGTCCGTGTCCCATCGTTGCGTTGCCATTCGGAGAGTGTTTGGGTGGAGACGGAGCAACCCGTCTCGGTGGAGGATGCTCGACGTGCTATAGCTGAGTCGGTCGGTTGTACACTGATGGACGAACCGGCTCGCTCCGGACAGACGGACCCGATGCCCTATCCGATGCCGCTTTATCTGGCAGGCAAGGATGATGTGTATGTGGGACGTATTCGCAAGGACCTGACCAACGAATGTGGTCTTACCTTCTGGTGTGTCGGCGACCAGATACGCAAAGGGGCAGCCCTTAATGCTGTACAGATAGCCGAATATATACTGAAACAATGATTTCCTTAAGGAATGAACATATAGAAATAATGGCACCGGTAGGGTGCTGGGAGAGCTTGGCTGCGGCTATTGATGCCGGTGCGGATAGCGTCTATTTCGGGATAGAACACCTGAATATGCGTTCGCGCTCTTCGGCTAATTTCACGACCGAGGACCTCCGACGTATAGTTGCCGTCTGCCGTGAGCATGGGGTGAAAACCTACCTCACTCTTAATACCGTTATGTATCCTGAGGACCTGCCGCTTATGCGTCAGATTGTTGATACAGCGCGTGAGGCGGGATTGGATGCTATCATCGCAAGCGACATTGCTGTCATGCAGTATGCCAATAGTCAGGGGGTAGAGGTCCATCTGTCTACTCAACTGAATATAGCCAATACCGAGGCATTGCGTTTCTATGCTCAGTTTGCAGATGTGGTGGTACTCGCTCGCGAACTGAACATGGAGCAGGTGGCGGGTATCTACCGGGATATACGTGAACAGGACATCCGGGGTAAGAAGGGTGAACCTATTCGTATAGAGATGTTCTGTCATGGTGCTTTGTGCATGGCTGTCAGTGGTAAGTGCTATCTGAGCCTCAATAATCTCGGAGCCAGTGCCAATAGGGGTGCCTGCATGCAGATATGCCGGCGCGGATATATTGTCAAGGACAAGGAGTCCGAGCTCGAACTGGAGGTGGATAATCAATATATCATGTCCCCGAAGGACCTCAAGACTATTCATTTCCTCAATAGGATGTTGGATGCCGGTGTACGTGTGCTCAAGATTGAGGGCAGGGCGCGTGGTCCCGAATATGTAAAGACTGTGGTCACTTGCTATCGCGAGGCGGTGGAGGCTTGGCAACGTGGGGAGTTCGACTCTGTGGAGCAGCCTAATGACAATATACAGAATGAACACATACGTGCTCGTATCGCCGATTGGGACGAGCGCTTGGCACGCGTCTTCAACCGCGGCTTCTGGGATGGTTATTATCAGGGACAACGATTGGGCGAATGGACGCAGGAGTATGGCTCCCGTGCTACCAGACGTAAGGTTTATGCCGGCAAGTGTACCAATTATTTCAAGAACCTATCGGTGGCGGAGTTCCTCTTGGAGGCAGTGCCCGCTATTGAGGAGGGCAATGAACTGCTGGTGACGGGGGAAACAACAGGTGCTTATGAGACCGTGGCACACGATTTGCACGACTTTGCGGGCAAACCTGCTCACGCTGTACATCAGGGGGAACTCTTTGCCATTAAGACCGACTGTGTGATTCGACGGGGAGATAAACTTTATCTAATGGAACGTAAATGAATGTGCTTCCCCTCATATCCAGTCCTATCAGCGAGCCGTGGACCGGCTGGGTGATGTTGGGATTGTTGCTTTGCATGATGATTGTTGTAGCCCATCAACCATCACTCTTTACCGACGGCTTACACGATATGTTTTCGTCAATGGACCGTTCGTATAGTGAGGTGAATATAGATATACTGACCTCTCTCTTGTTGCACCTTTTCCGTTGGGGCGTAGTAACGATGACTGTCTATTTGTTATGCTATCGGATGGGGGAGTTTAGCTTCGTTACTTATGCGCTTATCGGTGCTGCGGTGGCAGGGGTGGAAATACTGAAGACAGTGCTGCTGTTAATGATGAACTATGCTTTTAGCCTCTCGAAGAGTGTGCAGTCATTGCTCCGTCAGTACAATAATATATGGTTGGTGTGGAGCGTAATGCTCTATGTGCTGTGTCTGATGATGATTCACTGGGGGGTGACCCCCGCATGCGTCGTTGGTTTGGTCGCATCGGTGGTGTTTTACGTGGGTGCACTCCTTTGGCGTATTCATTATTTGGTGCAGTGGAAAATTTTGGCACTCTTGTATGTGCCGCTCTATCTCGTCTTGTTGGAAATTATGCCTGTTGCCGCTACTCTCTGGGCTGGGCGCCATTTCGTGATGGGATAATTGGATGGAATATTTTTATTACTAAATATGAAGAAGATTGAAAAGATATTAGTCTCACAACCGCGTCCGGCTACCGAGCGCAATCCCTATTCGGAGATGGCGGCTCACTATGGTGTGCACTTCGATTTCCATCAGCTTATTCGGGTGGAGGGATTGGATGTACACGAGTTCCGTCATCAGCGCATCAATCCGTTGGACTATACGGCAGTGATACTGAATTCGCGTTTGGGTATTGACCATTATTTCCGCCTTTGCGAGGAGATGCGTCTGCAGGTGCCTGATACCATGCACTACTATTGTATCTCCGAGGCTGTGGGTAATTATTTGCAGAAATATATCCAGTACCGTAAGCGCAAGGTCTTCACAGCCGAGCATAATAGGTTTGAAGACCTGCTTCCTGCTATGAACCGCCGTCCGCAGGAGAAATACCTGATGGTCATGTCCGATGTGCATAACGATGATGTAATCAATATGTTTGCCTCGCATAAGATTGAGGTCAAGCCGGCTATCATGTATCGTACCGTCTCGGTGGAGTGGGATAAGCATATGCCCTTCGACTACGATATGATCGTCCTCTTCACGCCGAGCGGTGTGCAGTCTCTCCGCAAGAATTTCCCCGATTGGGAACAAGGTGATACTGTAATAGCATGCTTCGGTCAGAATACGACTCAGGCTGCTGAGGAGGCAGGTTTCCGTGTTGACATCAAGGCGCCGACTCCCGAGTGTCCGGGTATTACTACTGCTATTCAGCGTTATTTAGATGGCCACATTTCCTAAATCGGAACGTCTCTGCGGTCAACTGACCATCCGCCAACTCTATAGCGAAGGCAGTAAGTTCACCGTTTGGCCCCTCAGGGTGACCTATCGCCCGGCGGACCGGACGAGGGTGCTTATATGGGCTCCTAAGAGTCAGCATAAACATGCCGTCGAGCGCAATCTGCTTAGACGCCGTATGAGGGAAGCTTGGCGTCTGAATAAGCATTTGCTGGGAGAGGAACGTCACTATGAACTGGCTATCAATTATATGGATAAGGTAGTGCTTCCGTCCGACCGTATCAGCAGGGCTATGCAAACCGTTTTGGCAAAACTCAATAAGTGAAAAATCTTCTCCGTCATATTTTCCTCTTGCCGGTTTATTTCTACCGCTATTGTATCTCGCCTCTCACGCCGCCGTCGTGTCGTTTTACTCCCACGTGCAGCCAATATATGGTCGAGGCGGTGATGAAATATGGTATTCTGAAAGGGGGATGGTTGGGCATTAAACGTATCTTGCGTTGTCATCCGTGGGGAGGAAGCGGATACGACCCTGTACCGTAGTAAAAGAACAAAGAACGCTTCGCTAAAAGAAATAATCGTGCCCTTGTGGCTAAGAATAAAGACAAAACAGCTTCGACTAACCAAGGCATTTAAGTCTTTACTCTTTACTCTTTACTCCTTACTCCTTTAGTGAGTGGAACGAACGATCCATAATCCAAATTGAAAATGCGAATAGATATCATCACAGCCTGTCCCGAGTTGCTTGAGAGTCCTCTCAATCACTCTATTATCCAACGAGCTAAAGAGAAAGGCTTGGCTCAGATTTATGTCCATAACCTGCGCGATTACACCTTGGATAAGCATCGCAAGGTAGATGATTATGCCTTTGGCTTCGGTGCCGGAATGGTGCTGCAAATAGAGCCTATTGACCGCTGTATATCCCATCTGACTGCCGAGCGGCATTATGACGAGATTATCTTTACTGCCCCCGATGGGGACCGTTTCACGCAGAAGGAGGCTAACCGCCTCTCTTTGGTGGAGAACATCATCATCCTCTGTGGGCACTACAAAGGGGTGGACCAGCGTGTACGTGACCATTTTATTACCAAGGAATATACCATTGGTGACTTCGTCTTGACCGGGGGCGAGATGCCGGCGGCTATGATGACCGACGCTATCGTGCGCCTGCTGCCCGGGGCTCTGGGCGATGAGACATCTGCGCTTAGCGACTCTTTTCAGGATGGACTCCTCGAGCCGGGGGTCTATACCCGACCTGCTGACTATAAAGGTTGGAAGGTGCCCGATATCCTCATCAGCGGCAATCAGGCTAAGATAGAGGAGTGGCTCTACGAAGAGAGCCTGCGACACACTCGTGAACGCAGGCCCGACCTTCTTGGAGAAGACTGATTGACCGTCTTTACTCCGTTTTATTGTATTTCTTTCTTCCCTTGCCGGATGATGATGCCGTGATAATGACTATCTACCGGCTGACCCAAGATGGTATAACTGTTGCTACTCCTTCGGGTGGCAGCGCTTTCGGCGCTCTCTGTGTCCTCAATGCCGGTGGCTGTCTCGTTGCTGATATGCCATAGTTGCAACTCGTCCCACACAATCATCACGATGGCTTCCAGTCGGGATAAGGTTCCTGACGGTAATCCCGTACTGAAAGCGTCCAAAAGGGGGTATGTTTGTCCCGCATAGGTGAGTGTGGCTCCGTCCACAGCGACATTCTCTATGCGGATATATCGGCATACATCGGCTGAGTCGATGGTTGTGCCGACTACCTCCGGCAGCACGCTCTCTTTCTGTGGCGCTACCGTCCATGCTGCTGTGGGTTGCACCTCCGGCACGCCGTAGTAGTTGACAAAACGTCCCGTCACACCGCTCAGCCGGTGACCGCTCTCCAGACCCTGACCATAGGGCTTGCCGGTCGCGGGGTTAGTGGAGTTGAAAATCAGCATCGAGCCGCTCTCGTCGCGGATGAAGATGTACTTGTCGTATTTCTTAGTCACCACGACGGGGTTGAGTGTCACCAGCTCAAAGTCCTCTGACTGTACTGCCTCGGCGATACTCAGTTCGCGGATGGCATTCAGTAGGATACTGACCTCCAGGCGTGTCTCACCGCTCTGCAGTACCAGAGTGTCGATATATTTACCGGCACTGCTCACTGTATATTCGATGGTGAGGTTATCTCCGTCTTGGTCGATACGCGTGGAGCTGAGGCTGAACACCTCCCCTTGCTTGAGCGAAGCCTGTATGTCGGCATTCAGGTTCATGGCGTTCACCTCGATGGTCTTACTGCCATGTAGGGGAGTGTCGCCTACTATCGGATTGCCGAAGTTCACCATCGGGGCGACTATCACGGCGTCGGTACTTGCAGGGGCTTGGACCTCACGATAGAGGGCTACATGGGTCTGGGAGTTAGGTGTGGCGTAGCAACCGAACAGCTGGTCCTGCGCGTTGTATTGCAAGTATTTACGTTCGCTCGTGCCGCAGTTCTCTATCTCGGCGGCACCGTCGGCAGCAATGCTCATGCGCCATAAACCGTAGTCGCCGTACGAGCGGGATGTGACGTCTGTCCATAGGGTCAACTTGTTCTTCGTACGTCCGCCGTTAGCCACCAGATATGCCTCTTCGTAGCGCAGCTCGTCTTGAAATACATAGACGGTCTCGTGTGTCGCCGTGTCTTCGTATAAGAGCACGGTGTAGATAGCGTTGTCGTTGCCGGCTACCATGGTGCGTTCACTGTTATAGCGACCGCTGATGGCATGGATGTTGTTCACGGATACCATCTCGTCGTAGTACCCCATGATTTGGTTCGTCACGCCGTCTGCCACACCGAATATTATTTGGTCGGAATCCGTAATCTGACTGATGTCCGTCACCAGTTGGTAGGTCGATTGGGTGAAGACGGGGCTGTTGCCGTCTTGGCTGCGGATAGTGAGACTGCTCAGGTTGATGGCGTTCTCCGTGCATCTTATCCAGAATCGTATCTGACCGCTCTTAGGGGTGCTGAGTACGAGGGTTGAGTCGCGATTGTATACGCCGCTGCCGCTCGTGGCAGGTTTGGTGATGACGAGCGAGTCCACAGCGTTCGTCCCTATCTGGAAATAGATAATACCGCGTCCCTTGCTGCTGTTCTGGCAGAAGTTGACCACGATACGCCGTACGTTGGTGAATGTCTTCACCGAGGTGGCTCCCGCACCGCTGGTGCCGGTCTTGACGCTCACACCGCAACTATATAGCCGACCTTGTGCATCTGTGCGACCGGCGCTGTATTCGCTGGCTGCCATGTCACAGTGCCAGCCGTCCGTCGTCCCGTCGCATACGCTCTCGCCAACGCGGGATGCCCATTGGGTGGAGGTAAAGGTGTACGTAGTGATGCCTGCTCGTAGAGTCAGTGTCGTGGCTAAACAGGCAATGATAATGATAGTGATTCTTTTCATATAGTAATTAAATATTAAACAGGTAGTCCAATGCCTCGCGTATCTGTTCGTCGGTGGCTGTCTGGTTGATGCGTGCATCGCCGGCGTGGAGGAGTAGAGTGAAGTTTATCTCGCCGGGTGCGAGGTTCTTCTTGTCGTCCTGCATCAGCGTGATGAGCTTGCCATAGTCTTTGCAGCTGTAGTTCATCTTGCCGTAGTATTCGATGAGGATGCGCGACATGAGTCTCAACATCTCTGTGTCCCTTGTCCCCTTTGTACATCGTACATTTGTCCTTTGTACATCGTACATTTGTCCTTTGTACATCGTACATTTGTCCTTCGTACATTCCTTTGTCCTTAGTATGATTTGACTCAGGTACAACTCTGCCACCATGCCTTGCATCACGGCATAGCCGTGTTCTATGGGCATACCCCGTTGTATACCGGCTTCCTCGAGGGCATGTCCGATGGTGTGCCCGAGGTTCAGTTGCTTGCGTAGTCCCTTCTCGTCCGGGTCGGCATGGACGATACGTTCCTTGATGTCAATAGCGCGATGGATAGTACGCTGTAATTCGTCATTCGTCATTCGTAATTTTCCCTCGCTCCACTCTTCCAACACTGCCACAGCTTGCATCACGCTCTCACGACTGTCGAGGAGCATCGTCTTCAGCAGTTCGGCGTAGCCGGAGAGGAAAGCGCGTGTCGGCAGTGTCTCCAACCAGCGCGTGTCGATCACGGTGGCTACGGGTTGCCGTATGACGCCTATCTGGTTCTTCATCCCGCCGAAGTTGATTCCTGTCTTCCCACCGTGTGCCGCATCCACCATGGCAAGCAGGGTGGTGGGTATGTTCATGTAGTCTATACCACGCCGATAGGTAGCAGCGGCAAAACCGCCCATGTCCGAGATGATGCCGCCGCCTATGTTGATGAGTAGGGCATGCCGTGTGACGTGTTGCTCGCTGAGCCACGACCATAACTGCTCCATCGTGGTGAGGGTCTTATGTTGCTCGTCTGCCTCAATGAAGAAGGTGGGATAGGCTACATCCCACTGTGGCTGGAAACACCGGTCTGCCACCACGACAACCTGTGCGTCAGCATACCGCTGAAGCACCTTCTCCACCTCGGGGATCTGCCTAAGCCATTGTTCTGTCACCGGATCCATGGTCATTTTCCTTGGTTTGGGCTACAAATGTACGACAAATAATCCGAATATGCAAGGATTGAAACGAATTTTATGTGAAAAGCTTGCTTATCTAAAAGAAAAGGCGTTTCAATACTTGTTGTTCGCAGGATAGTGCGAACGTATATTCGGGCTGGTGAAGGAGTGCCTCGGATGGCACTCCGAGTGTTATACCCGACGAGTTCCCACTCGGAGGATTAGTATAACACATAGAACAAATATAGCAAGGCGGCGTCCGAATGTACTACAAATAATACTTGTTGTCGCAGGATAGTGCGAAATAATCGCATTTAGATAGGTTTAGGTGTGTCATCGTATAGTATCCGCCACATTTGGCGGATTAACTTTGTCAGTATGTGATGCCGACTTTGTGGTGTCCCCCTTGACTTACAATATTTTTAATATTTTTTTCTTTTTTTTAGTGGACACTAGTGAAATAAAATACACTTTTTAAAAAATATTTGGTACTTTCATTTATTTGTTGTAACTTTGTAGCGCAAAGTCTATTTCGCCGCTGCTACCGTCGGCGTAAAAAAAGCGGTACGTCACTCACTGACGTTAACAGGAGAAGATATGCGATGAAACGCATATCGAGTGCAGTGCCCGAGTAGTCCCCCCACTACGAGGAACCGGCACAAACATAGAATTGAAATATATAAGGCGTTTATTGATAAATGAAGGACGAGATAGTATTATATCAGCCTGATGCCACTATCCAATTGGAGGTGCGGCTGCAAGATGAGACTGTTTGGCTGAACCAGCAACAGATGGCAGAATTGTTTGGTACAGACAGAACGTCTGTCTTAAGGCACATCCATAATATATACAAGACACACGAATTGGAGGAGGCAGCAACATGTGCAAAAATTGCACAGGTTCGTATAGAAGGAAACAGGCAAGTGAGACGTGAAGTTCCCTTTTATAACTTAGACATGATTATATCCGTTGGTTATCGCGTCAATTCTATCCGAGGCACACAATTCCGTCAATGGGCAAATAAAGTGCTTAAAGACTACATGCTCAAAGGCTATGCCGTTAATCAACGTTTATTAAATATAGAGAATCAATTAGCCTTACAACAGAAACAATTGGCAGACCACGAAGAGAAGATTGATTTCTTTGTTCGAACATCATTACCGCCGATAGAACAGGTTTTCTTTGAAGGAGAGTTCTTTGCTGCACGAGCACTATTGGAGAGTTTGATTAAGACAGCGCTAAAACGTGTTATTATCATTGATGCGTATGTAGATGCTGCTACGTTTGAGATGTTGGATGTGCGTGGAAAAGGAGTGACGGCAGACATCTATTCGGACAGCGAACATAAGTCTTTGCGCGACATGCACAATACCACCAAAGGTGTGCAACCCGTGAATACGCATAAATGGTCAACGCCCTCGCATGACAGATGGCTGATAATAGATGACAGCCTTTACCATTGCGGTCACTCGCTTAAAGATATGGGCAA